>JBEKLI010000100.1:0-6686 GCA_050010275.1 Desulfomonilia bacterium
CGGAAGCGCAAAGATGGTTCCTTTCGAGACACTGCACATCCTCTGACCATGGAAACGAGGGATAAGATTGAGAAATCCATTCTCGAGTCCTACAAACTAAAGATTGCCAACGAAGTCTAATTCAACTATATTCCGTCCCGGTAACCGGATGGCTTCCAAGGTATACTGGGATGTCGTCTAATGGCAGGACACGAGATTTTGGATCTCGTTATGGAGGTTCGAATCCTCCCGTCCCAGCCACATTGAGTAATGTATAACTGCCTGATGTGAAGTTGTTTGTTTTTATATCCCGGTAGCCATGAAACTCCATGAGGGCAAGGATGGCCTCTCATTGAGAGGGTATGGGGCTTACCCTCAATACGTTGTTTGCATTCCTTACATGTTAGGCTCATCCTGTATAAGAGGGAAGAAACAATGAACTCAAGCATCTGTGTATTGGCAGGGAACTCCAATAGGCCGCTCACCGAGAGCATCTGCAGGATTTTAGGTGTTGGTCTCGGCCTCGGGGATGTTAAACGTTTTTCCGATGGTGAGACATCAGTAGATATCCACGAGAGCATCCGCGGCAAAGACATCTTTATCGTCCAGTCCACCTGCTCACCGACGAATGAGCATCTCATGGAGCTCCTGGTGATGCTTGATGCAACGAGGCGTGCATCGGCCAAGAGGATCACGGCCGTCATCCCCTACTTCGGTTATGCCCGGCAGGACCGCAAGGCCTCGCCCAGAGCCCCGATTACTGCAAAGCTTGTTGCCAATCTGCTTACCGTGGCAGGGGCGGACAGGGTGCTCACCATGGATCTCCATGCAGGCCAGATCCAGGGTTTTTTCGATATCCCTGTGGATAATCTGTATGCCAAGCCTGTGATGCTGGGCCATATCCGTGACAAGTATCCTGATGACCTGTGCATCGTGGCCCCGGATGCAGGGGGTGTGGAAAGGGCCAGGGCCTATGCCAAGCCGCTGAAAGGTGAGCTTGCCATTATCGACAAGAGGCGGGAGCGGGCCAATGAATCCAATGTGATGCACATCATCGGTGATGTGACCGGGAAGATATGCCTTATTGTGGATGACATCGTGGACACTGCAGGCACGCTGACTAACGGCGCGACAGCCCTCCTAGAGGCCGGGGCCAAAAAGGTGGTGGCATGCTGCTCTCACGGCGTACTTTCAGGTCCGGCCATCAGCCGTATCAGCACCTCCGGAATCGACGATCTCATCATTACGGACACTATCCCGTTGCATGCCGATGCCATCGCATGCGGCAAGATCACCGTGCTGAGTGTGGCACCGCTGCTGGCCGAGGCCATCAAGCGTACGTATACCGGCTCATCAGTAAGCGAGCTGTTTCTTTAGCCCTTACCCATCTCAGGCCTGAACTGGAGCGCCTCTGCAATGTGGGAGTCCCGGATATCCGGGCATGCCTCCAGATCCGCGATGGTCCGGGCTACTTTTATAACCCGGGTGAATCCCCTCATACTTAAGTTATATCTCGTCATGGCGGTAATAAGGAGATCTTTCGATGTCTGCGTTAGGCTGCATGTCTCTTCAAGACGGTTATCAGGCGTCTTGGCATTCAGAAAGCCCCTGTCTGTCTGCAAAAAACGTGCGGCTGTGACCCTCTCACGAACAGGTTCGGATGAGGGCCTGTCTCGCGGATTCAGCACGCTCTTTACGTCTACAGGGTCCACCCAGACATGGAGGTCGATACGGTCTATGAGCGGACCTGATAGACGGGAGCGATATTTGGCGACCAGGAGTGGAGGGCATCGGCACTCCCTTGTTGGGTGGCCGAGATATCCGCATGGACACGGGTTAAGGGCGGCCACGAGCTGGAACCCGGCCTTAAAGGTGAAGGCCGAGCTTGCCCGTGAGATGGTCACGAGCCCATCCTCCAGCGGCTGCCGCATGGACTCCAGGGCGCTGCGCCTGAATTCCAGCAGCTCATCCAGAAAGAGGACCCCGTTATGGGCAAGGCTTACCTCGCCGGGGGTTGGTATGGTGCCCCCGCCGATAAGTCCCGCATCAGAGATGGTATGGTGCGGGGATCTGAAAGGACGTATGTATACTATCGCATTCTTTCTGAGCTTGCCGGCAGCCGAATAGATGGAGGTGCACTCCAGGATCTCCTCTTTTGTTAATGGCGGCAGGATCGTAGGTAAGCGTTTTGCCAGCATGGACTTGCCTGTACCCGGCGGGCCGACCATGAGGAGGTTATGGCCTCCTGCAGCTGCAATCTCCAAGGCCCGCTTGGCAAAGGCCTGCCCGCTGATCTCGGAGAGGTCAAGGCCGATAGTTTCCTGTGCCGTGAGTTCTATCCGGGGTACCTGCCGAAGGGTGATCTCCTCTCCTCTGAGAATGGCAAAAGCCTCTTTGAGGCTTGCGACCGGCAGGACCTCAACCTCTGCCAGATGCGCCTCCTGGGCGTTCTGAACCGGGCAGATAATCCCTTTGAGACCCATGCGTCTGGTGAGGAATGCAGCCGAAATCACTCCGCGCACGGGTCGTACACTGCCGTCAAGACCGAGCTCCCCCATGAGGAGGTAGCTGCTCAGAACATCCCTGGGCACAAGGCCCAATGCAGCCAGGATGGCAATCGAGACGGGCAGGTCAAAGGTCCCGCCCTCCTTCCTGACATCCGCAGGGGCAAGGTTCACGGTAATGCGCCTGGGCGGAAAGTCCAGCCCTGAATTCACGATAGCCGATCTTACCCGTTCCCTGCTTTCCTTCACCGCGCTGTCGGGCAGACCTACGATGGCAAAATACGGCAGACCTCCCTGTATATCAGCTTCCACAACAACGCCCAGCGCATCAGTCCCCCACAGGGTGGCTGACTGCACGCTTGCGCTCATTATGATGACATTTTAACAGAATCATGATGACATATACAAGTGAACAGTGTCAGAAAGTGACTAATGAATAGTGACCAGGATATGAGAAAATGCTTCATCGGACCCTGAAAAATGGCAATAGACAACCTTAAGAGATATTGATAATCAGAACCTATCAAGATGGCACGGAGAGAGAGCACGGGGAATACGGTTATTGCGGTCATTGTGGTGATCGCCATTGCTATAGCCTTGTTCCTGATCGTCCCCCTTGGGGGTACGATCGGACAGCTCAGGGAGGCCTGCATTTCATTCATCTTCAGAAAGCCCCCCCAGTTCATCTCCATGGAGATCGATGTGGAAGGGGTTCCCCATGTGGTGAAGGCGGGCGAGTCACTCAAGATCAAAGGCGGAGAGACCATCATCATCACCAAGATCCGTGCGAATACGTTCTTTAATTCATACCTCACGGCAGATGTGGTGGGATTTGGAAAGCAAAACGACTTGAATGAGCCCGTTGATACGGCCGAGATCCGTGACCAACTCATTGCCGCTGGTATCAAGTCAGTCCCTATCGATATTTACTACCTCGACCACAAGATCGCCAAAGTCCCCCTGGAGCTGGAACTGGCCGAGCAGGATTTCATGGATCAGCTCAAGTCGGCCAAGAGCGATGAGGAGAAGATTTCCATCTTAAGGTCGGCCCATGCAACTTTTCCGAAGAACCCCAACTTTCTGGATATGCTTGATAAGCTCTTAAGTGCGAAGGAAGATTACCAGGCCCTGGTGGGGATCTTTAAGGGGGTTGTGGAGGCCGATCCGTCGAATGTAACGGCATACTCAAACCTCTCATTGTATTACATCAAACTTAAAGATTTCGATAATGCCCTTGCCATGTGCCAAAAAATAGTGGATGCGGGCAAGGCGGATGCAATCATTTACCGCCGCATGGCCTATATAGCCGGTGAAAAAGGCGATTTTCAAAACCGGGTCGTGTACCTCAAAAGGGCCCTTGAGCTTGATGGGCGCAATGAGTCCGTGGTCGTTGATCTGGCCAAGACCTATGAGCAGGCAGGCATGGACCAGCAGGCCCTTGATGTGTACCAGGCCGCTTCAGATACCGCCAAGGATCGGGATATCCTCATCCCGCTGATCGAAGATGCACTCAAGAAGGATGATTATAAAAAGGCCGGAGAACTTCTGAAGCGTTACGTTCAGCGCTACCCCCAGGACAAGAACGCATTGGCACAGCTTGCCATGGTGATGGGCAAGCTTGGAGAGACCAGGTCTCAGGTGATGTATTACCAAAAGGCTGCGGAACTGTCTCCTCATGACAGCGTGATCTGGTATAACCTCGGCGTTGCACGGGATAAGGCCGGAGACGCAAAAGGGGCACTCGAAGCCTTTGCGAAGGTGCTCCAGCTGAAACCCGGCGATATGGATTCACTTCAGATTGCAGCCTCCTTATCACTGAAGCAGGGTCAGTACAAGGATGCCTACGGATATTATTCGTCCCTTGCAAAGAAATCCTCCAGGAAGGAGTATGTAAAGGGCCTCGTGAGTGCTGCTGTCGGGATGAAGGATCAAGATAAGATTATCGATGCAGCTACGTTGTATCTCAAGAAGTACAAGGACTATGAGGCGGCCCTGGCGCTTGCGTACGCACATGAGGAAAGGGCTTCAGGTAAGGATATCCCCAAGAGGCTCACAGACCTTGATGCAGCGCTTGATGCATACAAGACCGCACTGAAAATGAACCCTCAGTCGAAGGTTGCCAGAGAGAAGATACCCGAGTTGAGGATCGAGACCCTCAAGCTCAGGAAGGGCCTTTAAGTAAATTCAAGCGGTGCATGAGGCTTTTTAAGAGAAATAATCATCATGAACAGAACCTTTGCCATCGCCGACATTCACGGATGCCTAGACAAGCTCGAAGATCTCATCTCGCTCATCGACCCCGGCCCGGAGGATCGCCTCATTTTCCTGGGTGATTACATCGACCGGGGTGATTCCGTCGCCGGTGTAATCGATTTTCTTATCGATCTTGCCGGCCGGGTCCCTTGTGTCTTCTTGCGGGGTAACCACGAAGATATGTTTATTACCTTTTTAGAGTTCGGCACGAACAGGACGGTCTTTTTTGCCAACGGCGGCATGAAGACCGTTGAATCCTACGTCAAAAACGAACGTTTTGCCTCAAACGACCAGGCAGCCCGCATGTTGCCGGATGCACACCGGGTATTTCTATCGAACCTCAAGTGGTATCATGAAGACGACGACTACCTCTATGTCCATGCAGGCATCAAGCCCGGGATCGTAATAGAAAAACAAGACAGGTATGACTTGATCTGGATCAGGGATGAGTTCATATTTTCCCCCACAGGGATCAAAAAGAAGGTGATTTTCGGGCATACCCCCTTTGCCAGGCCCATGGTGAAGCCGGATAAGATAGGGATCGATACCGGTGCGGTTTATGGAGGGGTCCTCACTGCCATAGAGCTGCCCGGGGAAACATTCATCCAGTCCTTCAGGTAGGTTAACGATCTCCTGATGAGGTTCCGGCCATGTCAAAGGATTATTATCGGATTTTGGGTATATCGAAGGATGCAACGCCTTTAGAGATCAAGAAGAGCTATCGCAGGCTTGCACTTCAATACCACCCCGACCGTAACCAGGACGAAGAGACAACCGAGTATTTCAAGGAGATCACCGAGGCCTACGGGGTCCTTATCGACCCGGAAAAGAGGCGGAAGTTCGATCGGCAGCAAACATATACCTTCAGCAGGTCTAAGGTGTTCGATGATATCTTCTCCAAATCGGAGTTCCGGGACGTCTTCGATGACCTCCCCATACGCAAAGAATGGATCGACCGCATATTGAACGTAAGCAAGGTCTTTGCCTATGAGGCCTTTGTCGTGGGAGGCACACCCGGTGCAATCCTCAGACGGTCCATGATTCGCCTGACCTCGCAAGGGATGAACAGGATGTTCCACGCGGTCATGGACATGCATGAGAGGGTCGCCATACCGTCAAGCATTGCCGCAATCGGAGGATATATTACCATAGAGTACAGGCCGGGCTTCGTCAAACGGCAGATCCGCATTAAGGTGCCGAGCAACACGCAGCAGGATATGGTGCTTAGGGTGCAGGGAATGGGAAGGCCGAATTTTACGAAAAAGGCCGGGGACCTCTATCTGCACGTGGACATCGAGCTGTCGTAGATGGCAATCTGATTCTTTCCGTGTATCTTGCCCCAGTACATGGCCGCATCCGCTATCCTGATTATTTCATGCGGCTCGCTGGAATCTTTCGGCAGGCTTGAAAGGCCCATGGTGACACTGACACCCAGTGTCGATTCAACGGTACTGCAGATACGCTGAGACACCACGAGGGCCTCTTCAATCGATGTCTCGGGAAATATAATGATGAACTCCTCTCCGCCATAGCGGGCAAGGATGTCGCAGTTCCTTGTGTTGTGCTTGAACACATGAGCCAGGCGTATGAGCAGTTCGTTCCCCTCCTCATGGCCTTTGGCATCGTTGTATTTTTTGAAGTCATCGATATCGATCATGGCCAATGAGAGCGTCCTGTTGTATCTCATATGTCTCGAAACCTCATTCTTGAGAACGCTCATGAGATGGCGGAAGTTATACAGGCCCGTGAGCTCATCGGTACGGGAAAGATTTCGGTAGTAGTCGGCCAGCTCGGCCTCCTCCTTGAGCCTTACCTCTTCGAGAATCCTTCGGATGGTGAGGTGGAGGTGGTCGAGCAGGATGGGCTTGGTAATGAAATCCGAGGCGCCAAGTTTCATGCATTCCACCGCATCACGGATGGTGCCGTATCCGGTGATCATGACGACCTGGA
>JBEKLI010000101.1:0-6653 GCA_050010275.1 Desulfomonilia bacterium
CGCCGGGCGAGGCGATCCGCGCGGCTATCGTCGAGTCCAGCCAGATCAGCATGGCCGGATCTCTACCGATGGCGGACACCATGGCACCGTATCCGGTGGTGTCGCTTAGTACCATTTTCGATGAGACAGCTGCAAAATATGCGAAGAGGGCGGCATGCGAGTATCTGGGGAAGAAATACACCTGGGAGGAGCTGAAGAACCTGGTGGACAGGCTCGCAAGCGCCCTGGCAGGCCTCGGCATCGTCAAGGGGGACAGGGTGGCGACCATCCTGCCCACATCACCCCAGTTCATCATCAGCGATTATGCGATCCTCAGGGCAGGCGCGGTCCACGTGCCATGCAGCCCGCTGCACCGCAGCAGGGAGCTCGCCTATGAGATCGGCCAGTCAGGAGCAAAGGTCCTGATCTGCCTTGAGGAGTCGCTCGAACTCATAGGCTCCATACGAGACAAGACCGTACTTGAACACATCATTGTAACCACAGTGCAGGACTTCTCTGCAGACGAACCGGCCGTCAAGGAGATACCCGGGACACTCCAGCTCAGGAAGGTGATTGCGGACCATGAGCCTATGCGGGCTGCGGTCAGCGTGAACCCGAAAGAGGACCTTGCAGAGCTCGTATTCACGGGTGGTGCCACAGGTGTGCCCAAGGGGGTCATGTTGACACACCACAACCTGGTCACGAACACGATCCAGGCACTCCCCTGGGTCCTCAAACCCCTGGATAAGGGGATAATCGGCAAGGCATCCATGCTCATCGGGATACCCACGTTCCACTCCTACGGTCACTGGACCATCAGGGCGTCCGTGTTCTGGGGGCTCCAGATGCTCCTGCTGCCAGACTCGAGGGACACGGACACCATCGTACACTTTCTAAAGAAGTACCGGCCCTTCATGGCACCTCTGGTCCCCACCCAGTATATGCGGCTCGTGGAGAAGAAGATCGGCAGGACGAACACGACCTTTACATCAGGGGCGGCGCCTTTGCCCGAGAAGGTGAGGGCCGATTTCAAGAAGGAGACCGGCATGCCCATCACCGAGGCATACGGGCTGACCGAGACCAGCCCGGTTACGCACTTCAATGTGTCCAGCTTCTCGAAGATAACTGGCTTCATGCCCTTCGAGAAGGTCGGCTCCATCGGGGTGCCCGTGGTAGACACCGATGCCAGGGTTGTGGACAATGCCACGGGAAAAGACCTCGGTCCGGGCGAGGTGGGAGAGCTTTATGTGCGCGGCCCCCAGGTGATGAAGGGGTACTGGCCCACGCCGGGCTCCGGCCTCACGGACGGCTGGCTCAAGACCGGCGACCTCTGCAGGATGGACGATGACGGGTACTTCTACCTCGTGGACCGCGACAAGGACATGGTGAATGTCTCGGGCAACAAGGTCTACACCACACTCGTCGACACGGTTCTCTTCGAGCATGCCTCTGTGGCCAGTGCGGTGGCCATCGGCGTCCCCGACCCGGAGCGGGACGGCAGCGAGCGGATCAAGGCGTTCGTGGTACTGAAGGACAGCTGCAAGGGAACGGTAACGGAGGCGGACATCATTGAGCACTGCCGGCAGAATCTGGCGCCGTATGCAGTGCCCAGGACTGTGGAGTTTCGGGACAGCCTTCCCATGACCGTGACGGAAAAACTTTTCAAGAAGCAGTTGAGAGATGAAGAAATGCGGAAACAGCAGGAAATGAAAGGATAAATCGATTGATGGAGAACACCAGGACTAAAAAAATTGGGGAGGCCAAAATGACAGCGATAGAAGAGCTGAAGAAATTACCTTCACGCGAAAAGAATCCGTACATAAAGGAATGGAAGGCAGATGGGCGCAAAGTCGTTGGTTTCACCTGCCATTATGCGCCGAAGGAGATTATTAACGCAGCAGGCATATTCCCTTACCGGCTTGAAGCCCGGGGGACAAAAGAAACAGGACTTGCCGATGTGTACTACCACCGCTTCAACTGTACATATTCCCGGTGTATTTTGCAGGAAGGTCTATCCGGTGGGTATGCATTCCTTGACGGATTGTGCTTCCTTAATGGCTGCGAGCAGATACGGCGGATGTACGAAGTATGGAAAGAAGCCGTTCCGACAACCGATTATCAATACATGGTCACTGTACCACACTCAATCTATGATGAGGGCTTTGAATGGTATAAGGAGGAGATCTTTAGATTCAAAGAAGATATGATAAGTAATTTCTCCGTAAGACTTACCAAAAGCGACTTACAGGCAAGTATCGGTGTGTACAACGAGAGCAAACGCCTGCTGAAAGAGCTCTATGAGTTGAGAAAGGCCGATAATCCTCCCATCAGCGGAACAGAGGCCATGAAAATGGTACTCGCCGCTGATATCATGCCCAGGGATAAGTATAATGCCCTCCTCAAAAAAGCCCTGAAGCAGATCAAGTCACGTGATGGAATTAAAGATTACAAGGCAAGGATTATGATCGGAGGTTCCCCCTTAGATGATACTCAGCTTATCGAAATCATCGAGAGCCTCGGTGGGATTGTGGTTACAGATACCCTCTGCGGAGGCTCAAGAAACTTCCAGGAGTTTGTTGAGGTTGAACAGGATGGAGATCCTCTTGAGGCGATTGCCAAGTGCTATTACTATAGTAATCCATGTCCCCGTATGCTCGGTCATTTCGAATCGCGGCTCAAGTATACGGAAAAAATAGCCAAGGAAGCGAATGTGGACGGCATCATCCTCCAGAGGGTCGTGTTCTGCGACAACCATGCCGTTGAAAACACCATGATCGCAGATGAGTTGGAACCCAAGGGGATCCCTGTACTCAATCTCGAGAGAGAACATATGCTGACTGATGTGGGGAGAGTGAGAACCAGGATCGAGGCCTTTATCGAGAGAATTTCAAGGAGGTAGACCGTGGCTGAATACAGTGACAGAAAAGACAGAACAATCACCACAAGGTGGCAGATAACCGGTGATTTGGCAAAATTTATTCTAACGCAAGATCTCACGAATCTGGATGATTGGGGTGGGAAGGAGGCTGTACGCGAGGTCTTGCCCGAGCACTATCAGAAAAATTTCGATCTCGTACAGACCGATTTGATAAACTGCCTCCTGGAAGAGAAGAACAGGAAAACGGCCATGGGATTTGCGGAATGCATGGGGAGATGGGGCGACTGGTTTCACTCACAGCTGGATCAAGGGAAAAAGGTAATATACCATTATTTCGTCCATACCATCGAGCCTATGCTTGCCCTTGATCTTGCGCCCATATGTCTCGAAGTCCTCTCAGGCTTGACCTCTGCCCTCTATACCGACGGGTGTGAAGAGGGTATCGATACTATGCATGCCGAAGGGTATCCCGATCACCTCTGTTCTTCCAATATGGGAGGAGCCGGCTATCTCTTAAAAGGATACGTACCTCGACCTGATGCCTTTTTAAAGGGGACTACCCCATGCGATCCCAGCAACAGGGTCTATGAATATCTTGCCCGTAAATTTAATGCCCCTCTTATCGTTGTCGAGACTCCCTATTACATGAACGAGCGTGCTCTCAAGTATTTGACGAGTGAAATGAAGAGGATGATTGGAAAACTGGAGAAGATTGCAGGGAAAAAGCTCGATGAGGACAAGTTGAGGGAGTCCATTAAATTAAGTAATGAAACCGGGGAATATATCTTGAAAATCCAGGAATTGAGGAAGCTGGTACCATGCCCAGACACGGGATGGCACCGCCCCGCCGACACCATCTTTACAGCACAGATGGGAACACCTTTTTCCAGGGATTATTTCAAGGGCCTCTACGAGATTGTAAAAGAACGCGCTGACAAGGGCCAGGGAGTCATACCCGAGGGCAAGAAGGAGGTACGCCTGGCGTGGGGATATACCTGGGAATGCTTTGACCTGCCGTTTTTCAATTGGCTCGAAAACAAACACGGTGCAATCTACACAGAAGATTGTCTCACGTTATTCCCTGCGGACTATGCGATGATTGATACGACCAACATTGAGACCATGATTGAGGGGCTGGCACAGAGATTGATGCAGGTGCCCATGGCGAGGCAAGCCATGAGCTGGTCAGATACCTGGATAAATGATTTTGTTGATGTAGCAAGGGCGTATAAGGTTGATGCCCTGGCCATTGGCGGTCATATGGCCTGCAAGCATTTCTGGGCGCTCAACAAACTTCTTACCGACAAGGTAAAGGAAAAAACTGGTGTTCCCGCCTTGCGTTTCGAAATGGATATGATGGACAAGAGGTTCACCAGTCCCTCGGAGTTGAAACGTATTATGGACGACTTTTTTGCAACCTTCTGAACCTTTATCTGAAGACGTGATTCATGAAGGGAGAACATAAAATGTTGATTCTTGGTTGTGATGTCGGTGCCATAACCACAAAGACCGTGATCTTTGGAGACGATGGTATTGTGGCATACGATATAACAGCGAACAACGGCAACCTGACAAAGGTTGTAGAAAAAAGCGTGGACAATGTGATTTCCAAGGCCGGTGTGTCGCTTGACGGCATCGAGGTAAAGGCGGGTACAGGGATGGGTGAGCGGTACATCCCCTTTGATCACATCACGGAAGGCATTATCAAATGCCTTGCCGTGGCTGCCCATCGGATCCATCCTCATACGCGAACTATTGTGGATATGGGGGGCTTGATAACCACCGCTATCAGCATCAACGAGAAGGGGAAGGTGCTCGAGTACAGAACGAGCGATAAGTGCGCGTCAGGGTGCGGTTTTTTCCTGAGGCTTGCTGCCCAGGCCCTTGAAATGAAGGTCGAAGATTTTGGTAATCTTATTCTCCCCTACGAGGAAAGTGCCCATATGGGCACCCAGTGTGCAGTATTCGGGGAGAGTGAAATTGTCAGTCATATAAATGACGGGGTAGAACCCGAGAAGATTGCAGCCGGGATCAACCACTCCCTGGGAAGATCAGTCACCACGATGATCAACAGGATTGGGGGGATCAAGGATATAGTTGCCACCGGCGGGGTCGCGAAAAACAAAGGTGTGATAAGGGCTATAGAGGAGACACTCGGCATGGAGGTGATCACTCTCTCATCAATAGACGAGCAGCTGTTAGGCGCACTTGGGGCTGCATTGTGTGCACAGCAGCGAGTGCAGCAGGGATAAGGAGGGATTGTAATGATCTATGTGGGTTGTGATGTCGGTTCCCTCACGGGCGAAGCAGTGATCATCGAAGATGATGCCATTGTCATGCATGATATTATACGGGTAAGAACCAGGCCAGAGCAGACCGCCTTAGAGGTTACTCAGAAGGCCCTCGCAAAAGCAAAGATGTCGTTTGATGACATAGATTATTGTGTGAGCACGGGCTACGGGAGGGAGAAGATCCCATTTGCACAGAGCAGCATCTCAGAGATCTCTTGTCATGGGAGAGGAGCACAGTGGGCCAACCCGAGTGTCCGGACGATCATAGATATCGGCGGCCAGGACGCCAAGGTGATCAAGGTAGACAAGCTCGGCTATATGGTCGATTTTGTAATGAATGATAAATGCGCTGCCGGAACGGGAAGATTTCTCGAGGGGATGGCAAGGGTTCTGGGTGTCGAGCTTGAGGATCTTGCAGCGCTGTCTTCCGGGGCAACCTCTCCTGTTGCCTTAACAAAGACGTGCACAGTACTTTCACAATTTGAGGTGTTGTACATGCTCAATGATGGGGTAGACCGGGCAAACATTGCTGCCGGGATAAACAGAGCGATGGCTGATAGGATAAGTAAGCTGGTTAAGCGTGTTGGAATAAAGGAAGGGGTAGCCATAACAGGAGGTGTCGCAAAGAATTTCGCAGTGGTCCAGAGTCTGATAGAGGTGCTCGGAGTGGAGTTTGTGAGCCTCGGTGAAGTTGACCCTCAGATCGTTGGGGCCTTGGGTGCAGCCCTATTTGCAAAGGAGAGGGCCAAAAGGGAATCTGAAAAAGGCCAAATAGAAGAGAAGTGCCTGGATAAGAAGAGCGGTAACGGATAATGAGGAAAGACGTTAATAGGAGCAATTATTCCTGGTCGATTTCAGCCAATCGATATATCTTGATCGATAAGAATTGGGGTTGAATCTTATGAAAAATAGTTCCGGGTCTTCTAGATCAAAAAAGAGAGAAATCATAGCGGTTACCGGAAAGGGCGGGACCGGGAAGACTACATTAGTTGCGGTCATGGCCAATATATTGGCTTCCCATGGGTTTAAGGTTCTTGCAGTGGATGCAGATCCCCCGATCAGTTTGACCTATGCCCTCGGGGCAACGCCTTTAAAAACAATTGCCCAGATCCGGGCCAAAATGATCGAAGATCCGAATGAGAAAAGAAGGATCAAAGACCTGCCCATTGAAGATGTCATTGCGGATGAGGCGGTAATTGACCTTGACCAGTTGAGTCTGTTGATCATGGGCAAGTCGGAAGGACCTGGGTGCTTTTGTTCCATAAACGATCTTCTGAAATATGGAATAAGCAAACTATCTAAGAATTTCGACTTTACCCTTATCGATTGTGAAGCCGGTATAGAACAGATAAACAGACAGGTCATCGACAGCATCAACAGGATGATCATGATCTCTGATACCTCTGCAAAAGGGCTGAGGACAGCCCTCTATCTGAACAATCTTGGTAATAGTTATGGGGTGCAGGGGGAATATAAGAAAGGTCTTGTCATTAATAGGGCCGGGA
>JBEKLI010000102.1:0-6652 GCA_050010275.1 Desulfomonilia bacterium
CTGGTGGCCGGGGCTTCGCCCCTGAGCCATGAGAGGCGCAACGGATGCCAGGGCCGTGCGTGCGGCGATCTCCAGCCCCCGGGTGAGCGAATCGTGCGAGATCCCCCGCGCGACCTGAAGGGTGTAGAATGCAAACACGAGCACGGCGAGTATGCTCAGCGCGATATACCCGGCAAACACCCGAAGGAAGATGCGATGCTTCATTTCCGATCCGAGGGCCGATTCTCCGATTCCGGTGCGACGATCTTGTACCCCACGCCGCGGACGTTCGCGATCATTTTCCCGGCGGGGCCGAGCTTGTCCCGAAGGTGCTTCACGTGCACGTCCACGGACCTGTCCGTGACGTTCTTCTCGTCCCCCCAGAGATGGTCGAGGATGCGCTCTCTGCTGAAGACTTTGCCTGGGTTTGTAGCAAGCAGAAGGAGGATTTTGAATTCGACAGCCGTCAGCATCACGGGTTCATCGTCAACCTTGGCCTCAAATCTTTCCGGGTCAATGAAGAGTTTATCCCCGACGGAGATGGGTCCTGCCTGCACATGCGCCGTCCTCCTCAGTACCGCCTTGACGCGTGCGATAAGCTCTTTGGGTGAAAAAGGCTTGGTCACGTAGTCATCCGCCCCGAGCTCTAGTCCGGACACCTTGTCGATCTCTTGTCCCTTTGCCGTAAGCATGATGATGGGGATGGATGAGTATCTTGAATCATTTTTCATCATCCTGCAGACGGTGAGCCCATCAAGATCGGGCAGCATGAGGTCAAGGATGACGAGGTCTGGGATGTTTGCAGAGAGAAAATTAAGCAAGGAGCTTCCATTGAAAAAGCTGTCCACAGAGAACCCGGCCTTCTTGAGGTGTATACTTACCAGGTGGATGATATCAGGTTCGTCATCTACTACAGCTATACGGCTACCCATCAATTCCATCCTTTAAGCAATACCGTAACATCGGCATGGAATGTATCTTTTAAGAGTTATACGGGGTCATATATCCCGTGTGCCGATCAGTTGCAAGAGAACATGTATGAATTCACACATTATTCATACAATCTTCATCATTACTTTACAAACGTGGAGATTCAAATCTGCGGGGCGGATTTTGCAGAACATTAAGAAGCATGTTTTAAAAACACATTGACGGCATAGTATGAATCTCGGCTCATGTACAAGGTTTCTCCGGGAGGGACGGAGAGCTCCCCAAGCAAATAGAGTTGCTCCATGGCGAATCCGGTGAGCAGCTTGTTGTGATCCCAAGGAATGATTTTATTCCCATAGGTCTTTCTAAAAAAATTGGTCAGGTGAATGATGTGTTCCACAGCACTGGGTGCCTTTGCCTCAACCTCGATCTCGTAATGAAGTATTCGTGAGCCACCGATGAGGTAGTTGACCTTATCGAGGGCTATCTCAGCAATGATGCCCTTTTCAGGCTCAATAAGGGCCACAACATCCATTGTATGTCTTCGTGTCTGCCTCTCATGGATTGATATAAGCCCAAGCTCTTCCAGGTACTTCCTGGGTGTACTCGCTTTAATATCGCTTGCTCCGGTCGGTATGGGGATATCCGGCAGGGTTCTCAGGATATAAGCCAAGGACTCCGATGACCAAGGAAGTTCTGTCTCATCTCTGTGTGTTGTCCCATGCTCATCAGTATGTTCATCCTTTTTGACGCAGATAACGACAGAGCCTTCCTGCTCTCGAGTTCTCAGCGCGATACCTTGTCCGAAGAGGGCCTTGGCGGGTGTATCAAAATAAGTATCGTGAAGCATTTTTGTTTTCCCGTGCAGAAGTTTATACATGCCGATAACATCATAGGATGCAATCTCTTTCAAGATGGCCTCTGATTCCTCCCCCAGGATGACAAGCTTTGTCTCGATCTCGGCAGGCACGGCTACCCTCCTGCGAGGATATATGCACAAACCCGCATCAGATGCAATGGAGGTGCAATGAAATGATTACTCGCAGCTTGCTGCGGAGTTTCCTTATTTTCCTCTCCCCTGGTGGGAGTGATTCGGGACATCCATGTCCCTTCCCCTGAAGGGTGAACGTAAAGTACATCCAATTCGGCTATCCTGCCGAATTGTGGATTAAGGGGAGGGGGAAAAGAAAAAATTCCTAAGATACCGCGAAGCTTGCTGGGCTGAACTTCATTAAGCTACGGACGACTTTTCATCAGGATTTATGGTTCGTTAACACCGTGCAAAGCTCCTAAAAGGCAGGGACAACCAAAAGCCCTTGAAGAATCGAAAGTTTGAGCGCTTCTCCAGAGGGGCAAACAATGGAAAGCTTAATACCTCAGTTTTGCAGTCTAGCTTCGGGTGGTCGTCTTACTTTCTTTTGCGGTGACTTTTTTTGTTGGTGGCTTAGCGGTGGAAGACTTTTTAGTCTTAGCCGCTTTCTCGTCAAAGGATACTGCATATCTCCCATGTACTATCTTTTCAGCCTCAAGCCAGTGTTTCAGTTCCCGGCCTGGTATGCAGCCACCCTTCTCATAAAGTTCATAAGCGACTTTTTCAATCTCTTGATTTATGTTCATTTGATACCTCCTTCTTAAGCTACTTCTTCCACTCGGCTATTTGCTTCCCGTGGTTTTCCGCCAGCGTTCTTATAATCCACCGAGGTGCATCATGAAGGCTGTCAGATTCCTTCTATCATGAGTTGTGGATCTTAAGGGTGATCATTGCATCCCCGTTTCTTTTGTATCACCCGTTGAATATGATATCAAGCCAATATAATGTTTTTTATGCATACTATTTTTAAGGCACATCATGTGAGGATCTGGTTGCAAACAAGCCATGATAAGCAGAGTAACCCGGATAAACCTCTCATATGATCTCATTTGCATTTGTCTTCCTTGCAGTTAATCTTATATTGTCAACTTAAACCCAGCTCTCCGGAAGGATGGGTTTTTTTATGAGCATTGACATTGAGGCCGGGACCGTTTTTTAGGGGGGGAAACAGGTCATGAAAGGAGAGGATGCTGTCATGCAAGAAATCGTGTGCGGTATTTGCGGGGAGATAATTACAGATCCTGATTCCAATTGTCCCTATTGCGGTGCTGAGCCCAACCATTTTGTTGACGGTTCCACGGTGGACCGGGAGCTCTTAAGAAGGATCTACGACGAGGGTGGGGCAACATACTGAAATCCTGCATGAAAAATCCTTTGTCATTCGGATACACGATCTCAGATGGTTAATGAATTGATACCAGCCGGGAAATGTCGATTAAGGATTCAGAAGTAAGAAAAAAATAACGGGAAATAACAAAAAAGAATTATAATCTGCTCAACAAAGCATAATATGATCAAAAATCATAATTATTGCCAATTTTACCGTTGCCTCTGGATATTATCCAATTAATATAGATCTTATCAAATTCCTAAAGGCGAGGTTCATGTATGGACAAGATCTTAAGGATAGATATGGGTGCAACAGGCAGTCCAAAGGCAACGACGGTTCCCATCGGGGAATATGCCGGATTAGGGGGAAGGGCTCTGACATCGGCGGTCATATCGAAAGAGGTGCCGCCGGAATGCCACCCCTTGAGCGCAGACAACAAGCTCGTCATAGCGCCGGGTCTCCTGAGCGGGACGGCGGCAGCCATGTCCGGCAGGTTGTCGGTTGGCTGCAAGAGCCCTCTTACGGGCGGGATCAAGGAGGCAAATTCCGGAGGCCAACCTGCCCAGGTTCTCGCTCGTCTCGGTTTTGCCGCAATCATCCTGGAAGGCGCATCCAAAGCCAATGACTTGTACAAGATATTTATCAACAAGGACGGGGTCACGATAACCCCGGACAACAGCCTGAAGATGATGCTCAATTATGACCTGGTGGAAAAGATGAAGGCCAAATACGGCGACAAGATCGCCTGTATATCCATCGGCCCTGCAGGTGAGATGAAGCTTGCTGCGTCATCTATCGCCTGTACGGACATGGAACTACGGCCGACCCGCCATGCAGGACGAGGCGGGGTAGGTGCTGTTATGGGCTCCAAAGGCGTCAAGGTGATCGTGCTCGATGATACAGGTATGCCCATGCGCCAGCCAAAGGACCCTGACAAATTCAAAAAGGCCAACAAAGAATTCACGGATGGTCTCAAAAAACACAGCGTTACCGGCCAGGGTCTTCCTTCCTATGGGACCAATGTCCTCACCAACATCCTGAACGAGGCAGGCGGTTACCCCACATATAATTTCAAGGAAGGCAGGTTTGCGGGTGCTTCAAAGATAAGTGGTGAAACGGAAGCAGCCTTGGAAACCGAACGGGGAGGTCTTGCGACCCACGGCTGCCATCGGGGGTGCGTTATCCGCTGCTCCGGTACCTATCACGATAAAGACGGCCATTATCTTACCAAGCAGCCCGAGTATGAGACGGTATGGGCGCACGGAGGTCATTGCGGTATCGATGATATGGACAAGATCGCCATGATGGATTTCCTCGAAGACAACATCGGCCTGGACACCATTGAGACCGGTGTCACCATTGGTGTTGCAATGGAAGCTGGCCTGTTGAAATTCGGTGATGCAGACGCAGCCATCAAACTGGTTAAGGAAATCGGTCAAGGGACACCGTTGGGAAGGATCATCGGGAGCGGTGCGGCTGTGACAGGCAAGATCTTTGGGGTTGAGCGGGTTCCGGTTGTAAAGGGCCAGTCCATGCCCGCCTACGATCCCCGGGCCGTACAGGGCATGGGTGTCACCTATGCCACGACCACCATGGGGGCTGACCATACCGCAGGGTATGCAGTTGCCACCAACATCCTCAAGGTGGGCGGGTTTGTCGATCCCTTGAAACCCGAAGGCCAGATAGATCTCTCCCGGAACCTCCAGATCGCTACTGCATTTATCGACTCGACAGGCATGTGCCTGTTCATCGCCTTTGCGATCCTGGACCAGCCTGAGACCTTCCAGGCCTTCCTCGATCTCCTGAATGCCTGCTACGGACTCAATTTTACGGGTGATAGCGTGGGAGAATACGGGAAGAAGATCCTGGGCATGGAAAGGGATTTCAACAAGCGTGCAGGCTTTACCAGCCAGCAGGACCGCCTGCCTGCCTATTTCAAAACCCAGCCGATCCCTCCCCACAATGTGACCTTCATGGTAAAGGACGAGGATCTCGACAAGGTCTATAACTGGTAGAAGCCTTGATAACCTGCACGGAAGAGTCATTGAAGACTCTTCCGTGCAGGTGTATACAAGTTATTCAATGCCCATCACGATAAAACTCTTTGCCAGTCTGCGTAAAGGCCGGTTTGACGAAGATACCCGGGTATATGCCTCCGGAATCACCGGCAGGCGGATCGTTCAGGACATCGGCATACCGGAAAAGGAGATAAGGCTTGTCTTTGTGAACGGCCGGCATGCCTCCTTGGAAGATCTGCTTGCAGATGGTGACACCCTAGCCCTCTTCCCACCCATCGGGGGAGGGTGATGCGGACAAGATCAACGAATTTCTCTCAAGCCCATTCCAATGACGTTTGCTCTCCCGGCAGTGGAAGAGCAGACTGTACCGGGGTTCCCCCTTACTTGCCGGGAGGTTGAGCTTGCAGTCCTTTCGGCAGAAATAATGCCGGCCCCACACCCGGGCAATCGAAACACCATTTCACTATAGATATATCAGGATTATTCAGGTGAGTCCGACATAGCAACCAAAAGATCAATGTTATGGCTTGGAATTCGGGCGAATATCACTGCCTCTTTAGGACTCAGTCGTGACGGATATCTGTATCAATGCATACTGGAATAAGATCTTTCCTTTGAGCAACACGTCTTTGACAAGCGGCTTCCCATTGAAGAAAATCCCTTTGCATCCTTTCCAGAAACTTTCAGTCTGTTTGGAGAAGAATTCTGCAAGATCCGGAGATGGTATAAAGATTCCTTTTTTAAGAAAGTAAGGCCCCAGGTCTTTCATGAGGAGATTGAAGAGTTTTATAGAGACAGATCCTTGCTTCAGAACACACTGCTCTCCTGTTTCCTGATAGGTAATGGTATTCCTCAGTGAAGAGTAGGCCCCGCCACGCCTCATGGCGGCCCCTACCAGCCCCGGCATGGCCGCTGAAAGGGCTAGATGAGATCCATCCTTGATGATTGCCGAATCGAGATCATCAACAGGACTTCCATCAAGAAAGATCGTCTGTATCCTTTCAGCGATATATTCAGGACTTAATCCGATACCCTCGATGAGAAACCTCTTCATGGAGCAACCCACCTGAGCCTTCAGGAGAAAACCCTGCTGTAAGATGATGGACAGAGTGTTTAAATGATTTTCATCCATGATGAGGTTCAAGTCCGCCTCTCCATGACCGTTCACTATCGGTTGCTTGTAACAGCCCATCTTAATGCTACCGCCTTATTGTTTTAAGGGGTCACAAATCTATATATGTATAGTAACAGAAACCGGAGGTGATGCCATAAAATAAAGATTTAAAAAAAGATGATGAGTTTATATTGAATCACCAGGAAGCTGAGAGTATAATAATATATGACTTCTTCGGAGGCCTAAAGGCGGCACATCTTAGGAACCCTCAGTAGACTCCCGGTGAAGATCAAGAGGTCAACACAAAAAAATTGGAGGTCACATGAATATCTTTGTAGGGAATCTGTCACGCGATGTTACCAATGAGGATCTGCAACAGGCGTTTCAGGCGTTCGGTGAGGTAACATCCG
>JBEKLI010000103.1:0-6651 GCA_050010275.1 Desulfomonilia bacterium
CCGCGAGACTTCCGAGCAGCGCTGGACCCAATATGCGGCCTCACTCATTGCCTTCAGCGCGATGAGTTTCCTTTTCGCTTACGTCGTCCAACGCTTCCAGGGCTTCCTGCCGTTCAATCTCGGCCATCTGGAGGGCAAGGGGAATCCGCCCAACCCCCATGGCTGTCGTACCGCCTATCTGTGGGAGCGGGTGCTGGAACGGGAAGAATGGCTCCACATCCTCGGCAGCTTCGTCCATCTGGAACGGAAGTTGAAGGATCTTCCGGATGGGCGGAAATACACAGAGGAGAGCCTGATTTTCCCCCGGTTCCACCAATGGGATGCGGTGCTGAAGCTACTGGAAGCTGCCAAAGCAGAAAAGGCGGGGCACACATACCTGATCGAGCACTCGGGGGTAAACAAATACATGATATATGCAAATACCTTCGCCATCTTCATACCTCCATACATTACAGCTTGCTGTCCATACGGTAATCCCTACCGCATTATCTCCAAATGAATCCAATCGTCATATCTGATGGACACGTTCATAAATCCTGATTATAACCCTTTGCATGGAGCTCTATCAGTTGCGGACCTTTGTGACAGTGGCGGAGGAAGGGCACCTGACACGTGCCGCCGGGCGGCTCTTTACGAGTCAACCCGCCATCAGCGCCCATATCAAGGCCCTCGAAGAGGAATTGGGAGTGCCCTTGTTCGTGCGGACACCCAAGGGTATGCATCTCACCAAGGAAGGTGAATTGCTCAAGGCCCAGGCGGAAAAGGCCTTGGACACGATAAAGGAGATGCACCATCAGGCAAAGGTGCTCCAGGGGGACATCCTGGGCACGGTCCGCCTCGGTCTGAACATTGACCCCAGGTTCCTGAAGATCAGCGAATTCTTTTCCATGATGTCGTCCCAATATCCCCGGCTTGAATTCCACCTGCTCCAGAACATGTCGTGGGAGGTACTCGACAAGATCAAGTCCGGCAAGCTCGATGCAGGATATATATTCGGCAACAACGAGCATCCCGAGATCGTCACCCTACCCTTATCCGATTTCAATCTCAGGATCGCCGGACCCGCCCAGTGGAAAGATGATCTCAAAGGCGCCGACTGGCAGCGGATTGCCGAGATGCCCTGGATCTGGGTTCCTCCCATGTGCCCATATTATAAGATCGTGGGCAGTGTGTTTGAAAAGAAAGGCCTCAAGCCCTTTAAGGTCGCCCTGGCCGATGGAGACTACATCTGCAGGGCCCTTGTCTCATCAGGGGTCGGGTTGACCGTCATGATCGAGGATGAGGCCCTGGAAGCCCAAAAAGAAGGCAAGATAGTCATTTGGGAAAAGGAGCGCTTTCAGGTACGACTGTCCTTTGCCTACCTCGGGAACCGCTCAGACGACCCTGATATCCGTACCGTCCTGGATGGAATCCGCACGGTATGGGGAGTTGCATGATTTGTATTACAACGTTGCTTACTCTCCCTTATGACCGGATTCATGATCCAGCAGAAATTTCTTTCGCCACAACCCGCCGCCATACCCCACCAGGGCTCCGTCTTTTCCGATCACCCGGTGGCATGGAATGATGATGGAGATCCTGTTGTCGCCGTTCGCCTTTGCAACAGCCCGTAGGGCCTTGGGCTTCCCGATAATCTCCGCCTGCTCGCTGTAAGAACGGGTCTCGCCGTAAGGTATCCTCTGTAAGGCCTGCCACACCTCCTGCTGGAAAGGTGTGCCCTGCAACACCAAAGGGAGATTGAATACTTTGCGTGTCCCGGCAAAATATTCTTCCACCTGTTTACTCAGCGCCTCAAAATGCCTGTTGGAACCGGGGACGAACTCTGCGTTCAGTATTCTTTTTAACCTCGATAGTTGCGTCTCCAGCATCCTTCTATCAATGAATTCCAGAAGGCAGATCCCTTCATCGGTCGTCCCTGCCAGCATGGGGCCTAATGGGGTCAAGATCCTTGTTATGGTAATAAGTCGATGATGCCGGCTCGTGTTCGGCGAGAACCCTGTCGTCTTCTTGAATGACTCGGTAAACCCGCCCAACGACTCGTAGCCGGATTCGAATGCCGCATCGATGACCTTCTCCCCGAACTGGATCCTTCCGAATGCCTGGCCGATCCGTAATGTCCGCAGATATGTCTGGAAGGTCATCCCGTGATGCCTTTGAAACCACCGCCTGAGACGGTTCGGGTCGATCCCCCGTTGTTTCAGGTCACGGTCTTTCAATCTGATATCCGGGGAGGAATCGATCTCATGAAGAAGGGGCCTCAGCCAGTCAGGGGTCTCCCCTTTGTATCCCAGCGGGTTACAGATCTTGCAGGGCCGGTATCCATGCATAAGGGCTTCGCGGGCCGATTGGAAGAACTCGACATTCTCCTGTTTGGGTTTGCGTGCGGTGCAGGTGGGGCGGCAGAATATGCCCGTGGTCTTCACCCCTACGATGAAGATACCTTCAAAGGTGCTGTCTTTCTGCAGCATGGCGTTATACAGAGTCTTCGTATCGGGTAATGCTTGCATCGTATAATCTCCCTTTGTCCCTGTTATCAGAGAGGGCCGTTTGTGGCATTCATCATCATTCCCTTTATTAAGGGCTGTCTGAAAAACGGGCAACCGGAAATTTAACAACCAATTTTGATACGGTGTGGTAAGGCATTACCCTTGACAAAACGAGAAGGGGTTCCCTGAAGTCAGGCTCCTGACAATGATTACATGACACCGGCCTTCAGCCCGTGACCTGCAGAGAGTGCTTCGCATCCTTCCCTTCTGATGCCTATGTCGATGGTATTCTCCTTACAGAGAAGAAGCTCCGGATGCCCAAGCAGTTCCTTCATTTCCTTCTGGAACTGCGACAGGTAGTAACCGTGGAATATGCGGTGATCCAAGGTCATGCAGAGCTTCAGCACGGGTTTAACCACGACATGGCCGTCTTGTGCCCATGGCTTGTCCATGATCTCGGTAATGAGCAGCAGGAGTCCGCACCTGGCGACAGGGACAAGGGGGCCATATACCTCCTCGATGCCGAACATCCCCACGGAGGAGATGATGGCAGCCCCGAACGGATCGTCCGGGAAGCCCAGGAGAGAGAGATCGATGTTGAAACGATTCACAAGGATATCCGACACCTTCAAGACCCATTTGACCAGGGTGATGGGCAGGTATTTGATGAGATCCTGGGAAAACTGGTAGGTGGGCCCCCGGTCGGCCCTCACGGCGATGGCGCCCTCCCGGATCTCGCGGGCAATGTCGGGCAGAGTTTTATTGTCCGCATCGCAAAGCTTTATGCCCGACAATTCCTCCCCGGATTGAGAGGAAACCAGGACCATGATGTCGACGGTGTTCCGTCTATAGACCTTGTTACCCTCCACCTTCATATTGATATGGGGGAATTTCTTGTAGGCCGTTGCCAGGGCCTTCGTGCACAGGTGGGTGATGGTGATCTTTTCCCCGGTCTGCCGGAACTGGGATTCCATCAAGGCAAGGGCATTGGTCATATCAATGCTCACGCTGTTGAAGATGAACGGCTCTTCTATAGGCTTCCACCAGGCAGCAGCCAACTTGAAAAACGAGGGGACTTGCTTTACCCTGCTGAATCTGGCCTTTCTTGTTTTCATCATGAAATCCTCCTTGATGGAATCCCCTGCCCTGTCTTGCCGTCTCTCCTCATGCGCGAGACGAACCGGCTTCATTCCCGGCTTAGGCAGCCGCCCCTGTGACGATGAGCAGGTGCACATGGCCTCGGCTTAGATATAAGAGGCCTTCCTGTTTTGGCAAGAGGTGTCAGGGACCTCATATGATAAAAGGAAGTATTCGTTGATTTCATATCAGAATGTATAGTCACGATCAAAATGGAGCTTGCTGAGATTTATCGAAGAGATCAACACTGTGAGGTCACAAGATTAAGAGATAGTTTTGTAAAGTTGTAATGTACCAAAAATAAGGGAGCCTCTTTGGCTCCCTGTATGGAATTTTCTTAAAAAGATTTTATACGCACAACTTCAAATCAACGATGTATGAATCCGCGGTTGTCTGGTGCCTCTCAAACCCGACACCGACATCCAGCAGTTCAAGCCCTGATGCTGTGACAGTCTTTCGGATGTCCGCGATACACTGGGTAAGCAGAGTGAAGATCCTCTTCCGCGTGCGCTTGATATTAGCCCGTTGTTCGACAATAGGTTCCATGATTTCCTCTCTTTCTGCTCTAGACACGATACCCCTTCCATTATGTGAGGTCGTCCCCACCTTTTTCCAAGTGTCCGTTCCTCGGCTATTCAATTTTTTCAAAAATTCCACAAGTACCGTACTAACTTCTATCTTGCCCTGTGTTCTTCTTTGTATGGCAATAAATAATTAGGCATGGAAGCATCGGCTATTTCCACCTTGGTCCCAAGGGTTATATAATCAAGCTGCCAGGGATACGCCGAGGTTTCTGTGCGAGATGCCTCTTGAGCACCGTAAGCACTATTTATTTGAGAGGGCATTGCCCAGTGGTTCCCTTGAATATCACCAAGACCCCCGAGCAAGATCACCATTGCTATCAGTAGAGCGATGAATGATGCCATCAGTACGTAACAGACACGCATAAAATCTTACCTCCTTTTCTCCCAACGTCTCATGGAAGACTTGCGTTAACCGCTCGCGTGACAAACCAAGGCGACGAATCCGCAAGGTTAATAGTTCTCGATGCTGGTATAGGAAAAATTGCGTAAGATAACCTGGTCTATACAAACAGTAAGAGCAGTAATAGCAAAAGGTCTGCCAATAAATCTGAAAAAAGAAAGTTATTAATCAACGAATAATAACGAGGTATTAGATGAATAGGAGAGCAGCAAGAAAGCATACAACTATTTGTCAGCCCTCCATATATGGTGGAACCTCAATATGTTGATGGGTGATTTAAGGAGGTCCGGAGCGTTTAATCTGGCTCTTTGGTCTCCGGCCGGACTATTCCGAGCTTATGCATCCTCGCTCTTAAGGTGCTCGGATGGAGGCCCAGGATCGCTGCGGCCCCGTCCTTTCCCTCGATGCGCCATCGGGTTTCAGAAAGGATTTTAAGAATTTGGTTTCGCTCCGTCTCTTCCAAGGTCCTCACGGTGGATGAAAGTGAGGGGGATGAAATCTCCAGTTTATCTGTCAGCTGCAAAACCGGCCCGGGGCACAAGATAACGGCCCGTTCAATGATGCTTTCAAGCTCCCGGACGTTCCCGGGCCACGGGTAATCCTGCAGCGCCTTCATCGTCTCCTTGTGGATTGACGTGATCTGTTTGCCCAATTTTCTGGAATACCGCTCTATGAAAGCTTGGACCATCAGCGGGATGTCTTCTTTCCGCTGCCGTAGTGGTGGGACAGTGACGGGGAAGACGTTGAGCCGATAGTAAAGGTCCTGCCGAAACCGGCCCTTGCGGACCTCTTCCTCAAGGTCTCGATTGGTCGTTGCTACGATCCTTACATCCACCGTGATGGTTTGGGATGAACCTAGACGTTCGAACTTGTTATCCTGGATCACCCGGAGCAGCTTGGCCTGGATTTCCAGCGGTAGCTCCCCGATCTCGTCCAGGCAAAGAGTGGAACCATGGGCGACCTCGAACCGACCGACCTGCCGGGTGTCGGCCCCGGTAAATGCCCCCTTCTCCCGACCGAACAACTCGCTCTCAATTAAATTAGCCGGCAGCGCTGCACAGTTGACAAAAATCAGCGGATGGTCCTTGCGAGGGCTCATGCTGTGGATGGCGGAAGCGATCAGCTCCTTCCCCGTACCGGTCTCACCAAGGATGAGGATCGTTGTGTTCGTGGGAGCAACTTGTTCCACTCGGTAGAGAACATACTTGAGACCTTCACTTTGCCCGAGAATATGCTCAAATCGATGTTTCATTTTGCTCTCGTGACGGAAGTAAATATTCTCGGTCTCAAGCTGTTCTTTCAATGTGTTAATTTCAGAAAGAGCCGTCCGAAGTTCAACCGTCCGCTCCTCCACTCGTCGTTCCAGTTCATTGTGAGCTCTTTGTAAGGCCTCTCCTAAACGTTTCCGTTCGGTGATATCGCGGATGTTACACTGAATCACTTTATGATGATTAACAAGATAGACATTACTGACAAATTCCACGTCTATTGGATGTCCGTTTTTTGTCTCAAGCGGCAAATCTTCGTAGCGGACATATCCTTTTCTCTGCAATTCCAAAAAAATGGCTTTTGATGCTTCAATATCTTTAAATGCCACAATTTCCCAGAGTTTCTTGCCTAAAAAGTCCTCATGCGAATAACCCAACATTTCTACCAAGAATAGGTTCACATCCGATATTTGTCCTGTATCGGCATCGAGGATTAATATTCCATCTTGGGCTGTTTCAAAGAGGCGGCGGTATCGCGTTTCAGAACTTTTGAGCGCCTCCTCCGTCTGCTTTTGATTCGTGATGTCCAGGACGGCCATCAGGCACAGCCGGTCCATGCTGTTATCGGCCCCCCAAGCTCTACCTTCCAGGTGGATATACCTTGGGTTATCTTTATTTCGTGTGAGCGCGACCTCACACTTCTCCTTTGTGTTGCCTTCGCATACCTTTTTAAGAAAGGCAAAGAAGGCGGGTCGCGTCTCATCAGAAAGGAAAAGACCGAAGCGCCGGTTAATCAGACGTGAACGATCCTCCACAAGAAGGGCCGTGCCCGTAAG
>JBEKLI010000104.1:0-6650 GCA_050010275.1 Desulfomonilia bacterium
TAAGTATAAAATCAAAAAATTCTTCCGAAACATTAAACGGAAGCTTCCAGTGGATTCAAAGATAAGCGTACCATGTAATCTGTATGCTTCATGACGACTTTATTAATAATATCTTTTTACTCTTTTTTGACCTATTATACAGATCTGCGATATCATCTCGGGTTTAAGATAGCTGGAAACCGAAGATCTTGAGTTGAAACCTCCATAACCAATAACACGATTTCAGAGCGTGTCCCCTGGCACGTAATCTTCACTTTAAGGCCAATATTATGGACACTCCTTAGTATATAAGTATATCACGGACCATGTGTTACGATATCAGACCTTCTCTTCAGGGAAGTCCTGCTTCAATATTGGCTAAAGAGATCCGCCTCAGAATTCTTCGAAACTCTGCTCACACCCGTGAGTTCAGCAATTTTTGTGGCCTCAAGATCCATGGCAAAATACCTTATGATCTGCCTAAAATTCCTCTCAGAAATGTGCGAACGATGACAATACTTGTTAACCCTGTCCATAAGCCAACTTATAGCACCTTTCATGTGCTAAAGTCGTCGTGAACCAAAAAATAAACCTTGTAGTTTTGCATAATTTATTTATCTTATTGGGTGTTATGCACAAGAATAAATCCCTCCTGAAAAAGACTTTCGCGTCGTCAAAACAATTATCTGCATCCAGTATTGACTACCATGAAGCCAGGTGGGGTCTTCTCCAAAACATCATAAAGGATAACTCTTTCATTTTCTCTTTTATCTTCACAGGAATTGCCCTTCTCATCATCTTATCAACTCTACCTGTTAGGTACGAAGTCAATGACGACTTTGCTATGGTAACCATTTTAAGTGGAAATGGTGGGTTCCCATCAATTCCTGATGCTATATTCCTCAACCCGGTACTAAGTTATGTGTTATATCTCCTTTACAAAATATCAATGTCCTTCCCTTGGTATGGCGCTTTCCTCTATTTTGTCCACTATCTTGGTTGGACATTGATCTTCAGTATCATAGTCCGATCAAATAATGGATACTGTTTCTTACTTGCCGTCCCACTATTTTCCTATTTTTTCATTTACCATTCTTCAGCCATAACCTTTACATCAGCTTCCCTCTTTCTGGAATTTGGAGTTTTTCTTTGTATAATTGAGTATTTCATTAGGAATGAAGCATCAATAAAGAATATCAAAATCTATTTCATATTCCTTGCATTTTGTTTCTATCTCTCTTTTCTTCTTCGCTGGTCCTTGGTTCTTTATTCACTTTTCCTTTTCTTACCCATGGTTGTTTTCATGAAATTCAGCCAGATGAAAAGGGTACTTCCTATTCTTATCACACTTGGCTTAGTGATCTTCATAAATATAGGATTCAACTATTTTGTATCGTTGAACCATAAGTCATATAATGAATTCAACAAGCTGAGGGCGGAGTTTCATGATACTGCCAGCGGAGAAATTCATAATCAAATTACGCCATACGCTTTCAATAAGGTTGGATGGTCCTATGAAGATTACCTAGCTTTCAAGGGTCTCTGGTTGATATATGATAATTATGCATTCAACACTCAAAACCTGAGAACATTTATCACAGAGAACGATCCCCGAAAAGATATGGAATATTATTCAGATAGTATTATCATCAAAATAAAAGCTAGTTATGATCAGAATAAGCAATTATTTATATTGCTTATTATATCGACTTGTTCCATCTTTATTTTAAGATTAACAAAATTGCTACGACTGTTTAAAGTTGATTTGATAAGAATTGCAGTTTCCTTAGGATCAATTATAATCAGCATTCTGTTCCTCATGTATTATCGATTTGAACAGAGAGTTTATGGTCCACTTTTTATATATCTCTTCAGCATGTCATTTCTTTTGTTCAATAGTTTAAGAAAGTTGAGGAACAAGATCGTTGATAATAATTATCTAAGATATTTTACTATTATCACAACAGGAGCCTTTATGGCTTATGCTTTACTAATTGTACATCAAGGAATCACAGATAATATTCATTTTCTTGAGCTGTCAGAGAGATATAAAATATTAATTAATCAAACTTTCAATTTTATTGGAAGTAAAAACAGTATTTCAAAACCAATTGTCATACAAATGAGTCCCACTATGGGTAATGGGTTAT
Source organism: Desulfomonilia bacterium (assembly GCA_050010275.1). Lineage (GTDB taxonomy): Bacteria > Desulfobacterota > Desulfomonilia > UBA1062 > UBA1062 > MWEI01. The sequence goes on from JBEKLI010000104.1 coordinate 2,130, forward strand.
GCTCTGAGTTCATCAATCCTCTAAAAGAATATAAAGATTCTCCCCAAATTAGGGTATTCCCAAATGGATGGATTATAAATTCACCATATTATAATATGGTTTTAAAAAAACTAGAATTGCATGACGGCCATGAGTTTCTCAATTGGCTGATTGACCGAAAAGACGTGCTCTTATTACTACATGTCCGAAGTATAGAACAAATGAACGCTGTTGTATACTTATGGAAGTCTTACTACCTCCGACATATAATTCCCGGCAGAAAATTGGATTTTATTCCCGTCTATGATTTTAGGAACCAAGATGAATCAGGTTTGATTTTTTTTCAGATAAGATCTGAGAACCATTGAGAAAGCATATTGACGTTCATGTTAAATATACAGATGAAGAGAAGTGGTTTCATCGAGATGATTTTATAAAAAGATTCTGTAATAGATCAGCGGTCTCAACATCTTCCTATCAAACATTGATTACTGCGATAAATCATCGTTCGCAATTGCTGGAGATCAATAATAGATCTCAAGATATAATCTCTCATATCAGACCAAAACAAGATTCTTCAGTGAATAGGGTATGATTATATCTCGGGTATTATAAAACAATCTGGCGCAATCCAATCTTTGAACAACTTCATTTCACAGGCCCACGACAAAGCAGGTGAGCCCTTGTGAGGTACATTTCTGTTCATAAGACTTGGCAAGATCGATGGAGGTAAATGCACCGAATCGGACACGATACACGGTGTTGCCATAAACCTTTGCCTCCTCGACATTTGGGGTGTATCCCTTGGACTCAAGCAGGCTTGCCAGCCTCAGTGCATTGTCCTTGGCGGAAAAGGCACCGAACTGTAAGGTATATTTGCCGCCCGAATAGTATCTGGGCATTTCCAAAACCTCGACCTTCACCCGCGCAAGGCCGCTATCCACCATGCCGAGCTGCTGGGCGGCCCCGTAGGACATATCGATGATCCTGTCGCCGACGAACGGACCCCGGTCATTGATGAGGCAGATAACCTGCTGTCCGTTATCAAGGTTGGTTACCCGCACCTTGCTCCCGAGAGGGATGGTCTTATGTGCCGCAGAAATACCATACATGTTGTAACGCTCGCCCGAAGACGTGGGCTTGCCATGGAAGTCTTCTCCATACCAGGAGGCCGTGCCTATCTCCACATATCCTTGACCTGGTCTTTGATAATGGGCACAACCGGAAAGAAGGATTATGATGACAACAACAAAACCAACATGATTAAACCTCCAGATATCCCTCGATCTCATGAATAAGCTCCTTAATAGGACGTTCATCTATGATGCTGTTCTGATCATCGATGAGCCCTTTGGTCCTGAATGTATCCAATGCCCCTTTATACACCGGCAGGCACAAGGACTCGAACCGCTTGATCTCCCCTTTTTTAAACATCCTGGTGGCATGGCGGTTGATGACTTTCAGGATGTCCTTATTGCTTACGCCCTTGACCTTCTCGATGTTCCTGGCCACGCAGAGGTATGACTCCAGGTAGTTTTCAATGAGGCCGGCGTACATTTTGAGGATATCAGAGGTCCCGGTGCTTCCTGCATAGTGCCCTTTAGTAGTCTTGACAATCCCTGTTTGGGTCATGAACTGCAGCGCCTTCTCCACGCTCTGTCTGTTGAGAATAAACTCGTTTTCCAGGAGGGCGGCCAGGTTCCTGACCTTTTCCTGAAATGCCTTCTCGACAATTCCATCGGAATTCTTGAGAAGTATACTTGCAACAACCGATGCCGGGACAAAGAAGTTCAGGATGGTATTCTTGTAATATTCAAGGTGGATACGATCTTCACTCTACACAGTGATGAGGTTCGATTCCGACTCTCCCGAGCCTTCGTCAATGTTGATGAGGCCTTTACTTTTCATGAGTGACAGCGCTTCACTGAAGGCATCGTCTTCATTGATGAGGGTGGAGGCGAGGTTGCAACCGTGATGTTTGAGGTATTCCAGGAAGGCGTGGAAGCCCTTTTTTAAGGACTCCTCTTCCATGGATGTGTCCGAACTCATAAGTACACACGACAAGAGCGCAAACGGGGTGGCCACGGTCTGCCCATAGATGGCCGAGATGATCTCGTCCGCTACATTGTCGAAGAAGACTTCTTTCTGCTCGGTATCCATTTCTGAATAGGCCGACCTGCCCTCCATGTATTCATTGAGCGCAATGGGCTTGGCAAAACGGATATACACCTTGCCGTAACGGTTCTTCAAGACAGAGCCTGCTTTCAGTAACTGCCAGAAGCCCTCTTTCTCCTTGGGTGCGCCTTTCATTTCCCTTATGTACGAGTTCTCCTCCACAACCGTATCGTAACCTACATAGACCGGGACGAAGATCACGTCCCTGCTTACCCCTGATTCCCAGCCCTGGATGATCATGGATAGCAGCCCCTTCTTGGGGAGCATGAGCTTGCCGGACCGGCTCCTGGTACCCTCTATGAAGAACTCCAGGGGAATGCGCTCGCCCAGCAAAGTCCTTACATAGGCGCCGAAGGTTTGGGCATACAGCGGGTTGTCTTTGAAGGTGCGTTTCATGAAGAATGCACCACCCTTCCTGAACAAGGTTCCAAGAGGAAAGAATGAAAGGTTGATGCCTGCAGCAATGACGGGAACGCTCATCCAGTTCTCATAAAGACAGTAGGATAAGATAAGGTAGTCGATATGGCTCTTGTGGCAGGGTACGTATACCAGAGAACCTTTTCTTGCCATATCCTTGACTGACTGGATACCCTTGGGGTCGATATCCACACCGTCGAATATGTTGTTGAAGACCCAGGTAAGCGACCTGTCGAGAATGTTAATGGCGGCAGGTGACAGGTCTGCAGCGATCTGGTCGAGGTTGCGTTCTACGGAGGCTTCGAGTTCATTAAGGGATTTCCCGGAGTCAAGAGAGAATGACTTCAGGAAGGATTGGAGCATGGGATCGCGGATAGTCTTCTTGATGAGAAAGGACCTGTCGCGGATGGGTGCACCCGAGATATTGCTGCCCAGCACTGCCAGCCGGTGGAGCAGCTCGCTCCTGAGTTCGGTTGCAATCTCTTCAAAAAATTTACGCCCGGTCTGCGCCTGCTTGAGCTCCTCGGCCAGGTTGATGGGCTCGCCATGTTCTACGAAACCATGTTCCCTGCCCCTGAACAGGGTGATGAACTTTCTGAAACCTGTAACCCGCACCTGTTCCTCGTCGGAGGTGTCTTTAAGCTTGAGCGGGGAGCGCTGATAAACAATGCGCTGTGGTACGAGGAAAATGGGCATGTCCGTCTCCCGCTGGATCTTGAGGAGTTCCAGGATAGGATCCGGTCTTTTATTGGATGATTCGCTCCCCAGAAAGAGCAGGGATGCGTTGTGCCGGTTCTCCATGAAGCCCTTGTAGAACCCATGATCGAAAGGTGTCGATCCTTGAAGCTTGCTCACTAGGCGTCTGATGATCTTCAGGAAAGGCTGGAACAAAGGGTAGGTGCTCCCGAAGATGAGATCAGGGGAGGGCAGGCCGTCCCTCTTCAGCCTGAAGTTGAGCAGCAGGGCATCCATGGCGCTCTTGGAGCCGTGAGCGAACACGATATGGCCCTGAGAGGCAAGCGAAGTGATTGATTCCTTGTAGAGCTCCGGGATGTTGATCGGGGAGAAGAGGCCCCTGATGATGGGCCTCAGCAGCGGCCCATATATGCCCTCAAAGATAAAAGGCGAGTCCTTTTCACTCTCCGTCATGAAGGTGATTATAGATCAGCACTTTGGCAATGGGAAGATCAATATGATGAAGGGTTTCGCTTGGCTCCACCGCCCTACATGTTGCCTGTGAGAAATGATACGATATTCTCGATATCCTTCCTGCTCAGGCCCTTGATCCCCTCCAGGTCTTCCGGGGTGATCTGCGAGAGGTCTCTCAGGCGGGAGGTGTGTATGAGCAGGGCCTTGGCCTTCTTGGGTCCGATACCCGGGATGCCCTCGAACACCGATGCAGACTGTTTGGAGCGCAATCGGCGATGATACTGTATGGCAAAACGATGAGCCTCGTCCCGGAGTTGCTGGAGGGTGCGTAAACCCGCGCTTCGATCGGGCATGTGAACCGCATCCTTTCTGCCGGGAAGGAAAAACCGGTCGACCTTGCCGCCACGGGCCTTGGCTATGGACACCACCGGCATTTTGGGGGCACCGAGCTCTTCAAGCACCTTCAGGAAGACGCCCAGCTGGCCTTTTCCGCCGTCTATCACGATGAGATCGGGTCTGGTCTCATCATGGGTAAGCCTGCGCTCGAAGACCTCCTTGAGCATGGCAAAGTCATCCTGGCCGACAATCGTACGGATGCGGTAGTGGCGATAGAGCGTCTTGTCCGGTTCACCGTCCATGAACACCACGCGCGAGCCCGTGGCCGATCCCCCCTGGAGGTTGGATATATCGTAACACTCCATCCGGTAGGGGATGGAGCCCAGGTGGAACGCCTTGGCAATATCTTCCAGGACAGAGGTGTCCGAACCCCGGGAATGGGTTCGGGCGTTGTCTTGGGCGATT
>JBEKLI010000105.1:0-6579 GCA_050010275.1 Desulfomonilia bacterium
TCCTTGCCGCCGTCCAGATTGCCGAGAATGTTCTTTTTGGGCACCTTGACGTCTTTGAAAATCAGCCGTCCGGTTCCTCCGCCGCGTGCACCGAGAAGTCCATAGATGTATTTGACCTCCACGCCAGGCCCGCGATCCACGATGAAGCACGTGATGGCTTTGTGAGAGGGGACCTGAGAGTCGAAGTTTGTACGGGCATAAACGAGAAAGTAGTCAGCCCCTTGGGCCCCGACAATAAAACGCTTCTGACCGTTCAGCAGGAAATAATCACCCTTGTCTTCAGCCCTGCTCGTGGTTCCGAAAAAGTCGGAGCCGCCGCCGCCGCGTGGTTCGGTCAGGCACTCTGCAGCATAGATATTACCTGCCAGGAGTGGTTTGACATACTTACGTTTCTGATCATCAGTGCCGTGTCGGACGATGGCGTAGCAGACCAGGCAGGCTCCAACACCGAAAAGACACCCGAAGCTGTACCCCAGGCTGCTCACCTCCTCCATCACCATGCCCATGCTGAACCAATCCAGGCCTCGCCCGCCCCATTCTTTCGGCAAATGGACACCCATGAGGTTACGCCGACCAGCCTCCTGTAAGAACTCCTTGTTAAATTGAATAGCATCCCGATCCATGTCCAGGACCATTTGGCGGGGCACCCACTTCACCAGATCCCGAGCCTCGTCGCGCAGCTTGACTTGTTCCTCTGTCAACATAAAGTCGAACATCTTATGCTCCTTTCTTTTTACATGCTCATTCTCACTGCAGCACGCTGAACCTATTACCCTTCACGACTCCCACCGGTAGAAAGACCTATGCACCTCCTTTTTCTCTTTATTTTCATTTCCTCATTTCAAGTGTGCTAAAGTTATTAGTTAGATATCTAACCTTTTAGCCATAAAAATTACAGGTTCGCATAAAGTTTTTCAAGCAACCCGATCAAGATCTTTTTTTCTTCCTTTGAAAAGCCCTGATACACATGTGATATGAGATTGCCTGATATTCGGACCAGAATCTCTTTCAGGTCTTTCCCCCTCCGGGTCAGGGAGATGATGCTCACTCGCTCATCCTTGGGGTCGGTATCTTTTTGAACATAGTCCATCTGTATCAACTTGTTCACTAATGTAGTGACCGTCGGTTTTCTTCTGTGGATGATGGCAGCCAGCTCCCTCATGCTGAGCGGACCTTTAAAAAAAAGAGCATAGAGAATATCACCATGCGATGGCGCCAAAGTGCCAAGGGAGTTTTTCCGCAGCTCGGACACGATCACCCTGCTGGTCTTATCTCGAATCCTCCAGATGAGATATATGATTTTATCAGGATTCATGACGCGATATTAGTTAGATATCTAACCGTTGTCAACCGGGAAATATGTCCCGGGTATATGACCAAATAAATGAGGTAACTTTAATGGGTAAATAATATCTCTTCCTGTATTGACAAGTGTAAAATCCAGCGCATTATTAAATATTGAACATACGACATACACGGCCATGGCCTTGGCATGGCTTCAAGCATCGGATCCGGCACCATCACACCACAGCAGATCGATTAATTCCATAGCACTACGCTCACCGAGGCCCGTCAAAGAAGAGAAAGGAGAGCTCTATGCGTAAGGACAAGGTTCTTGTCATATCGTATCGGTGGTTATACGGATACTTTTCACGGGTAACTCGCAGGCATCTTCGAACCTCAGGCATCATCTTCGGTTTGATTGCCGCACTTGTGGTTTCGGCCCCGGTTCCGGCACCGGCGCTGGACGCGCCGGACAGGCCGGGCATGTCCTCGGTGTGGGCCCGGGCGGACAAGGACTTCATCGGGACCTCTGCAAGCGCCGCTTCCAAGGTGTACTTCACCGGTGCACAGGGGATACTCACCGAGGTCTTCTACCCCACCCCGGACTGTGTGCAGAATGTGGACCTGCAGTTCCTGGTCACGGACAGGGCAAAAACCTGGGGTGATGAGGAGAAGCGGCAGAAGAATCATACGGTAAGCCAGGTCAGCAAGCGGGCCATGGCCTGGAAGGCTCTTACCACGGCGGACAACGGAAAGTGGAGGATTACCAAGATCATATTCAGCGACCCGAAGCGGAACTCGGTGATCCAGGTTGTTACTTTTGAGACCCTTGAAACCGGTAAGCGGGTGTCCGACTACAACCTCTACGTGCTCAACAACCCAGCCATCAATAACTCGGGTGGAGGAGGAGACTACGCCCAGGGTCAAGACAACTCCCGCACGCTCGTCTACGGCGGGCGTACCATGCTGGTCGCATCGGAGCCGAATTCCACCTCCTCCGCCCTGGCCGTCTCCCGGCCGTGGATGATAATGGCCGGAAACCCCATGGTGTCCAACGGCTTCGTGGGCATCAATGACGGTTACAAGGATCTGTTCGGGGACGGTTCAGACCGCACCATGGACTGGCGCTACAGCGGCGCCTATAACGGGAACGTGGCCCAGATGGGATGGATTTCCCTGCCGGGCACCAATGTCAGGAGCACCACCTTCACCGTGGTGCTGGGCTTCGGCGGAAACGAGACCGAGGCCATGCGCGCGGCGAATGCCACGTTGGGCAGCAACCTCACGAACCTTGCGAATACCTACCGGAACGAGTGGGTTGCCTATACCTCGGGGCTTGATAATCAGGGAGGCACGGCGGACGACCAGTACTACCTCGCGGCCATGACCCTCAAGTGCATCCAGGATAAGAGTACCGGTGCCATGATCGCCGGGCTTGGCACACCCTGGGGTGAATCCAACGGAGACGGGAACCCGGGAGGCTACCACCTGGTATGGGCGCGCGACCTGTTCAAATTCGCCAGCGCCCTCATTGCGGCAGGCGACACGGCTTCGGCCAACAAGGCGGTGAATTTTCTGTTCAATGTCCAGATGCAGACCACGACGAGCGAAACTCCATACTCCAGGCCCGGACGCTTTCCGCAGAACACCTACGCGGACGGCCGGATCTACTGGAACCATACCCAGATGGACGAGAACGCCATGCCCATAATCCTGGCGTGGAGGCTCCACCGCGTCGATCTGTGGCCGAAGATAAAGTTGGCGGCTGAATATCTGGCCAAGACAGGGCCCTGGACGGAACAGGAGCGTTGGGAGGAGATGGCCGGCTATTCCCCGTCCACCATCGCGGCAGAGGTAGCCGGTTTGGTCTGTGCGGCCGGCCTCGCACGGGACGCCGGGGATTCCGGCGCAGCGGACTTCTATCTCAAGACAGCCGACAAGTGGCGCAACAACGTTGCCAACTGGACCTTCACCACCACCGGGTTCTATGGCAACTACAAGTACTACCTGCGCATAGCAGCCAACCCGAATCCCAATGAGGTCCTGTCCCTGGATTATGGGGACTGCAGGGGCACCCACGATGAGCGCTCCATCATCGACGGCGGCTTCCTGGAGCTGGTACGCATGGGCGTGATGAGCCCGAACGACTGGACCATCCTCGAGACCCTGCCGGAATATGACGCCATCCTGAAACAGACCATCCCGGGCAAGGGCGATGCGTGGTTCAGGTATAACTATGATGACTACGGCGAATTCAACGACGGCCGCAGCTTTGACAGGTGCGGCAGGGGCCGGCTTTGGCCCATCTTTACTGCGGAACGCGGGATCTATGAGATCGCCAGGTCAGGTAACGGTGCATCGGGTGCGCAGTATCTGCAGGCGCTGAAGGCCTTTTCCTCCCAGGCCGGTCTTATCCCCGAGCAGGTGTGGAACACCACGGCGAGCATCACCGAGTGGGTGACCGAGACGCCTCCCGGATGTGTACCCGGCACTGCAACACGGTCCATGAGGCCGCTGAGCTGGGCCATGGGGGAGTACATCAATCTCGTGGCAGCAATGAAGAGCGGGCGGACCGATGCGCCTTCGGTGGTTTGTGAGCGCTATTTGTGCGACAGGCCCCAGGCCGCGGTGACCTTCAAGGTAACGGTCCCTACCCGATTGGGGGAGAACGTCTACCTTGTGGGCAGCACGCCACTGCTGAGCAACTGGGTACCCGATTCAGGTATCCTGCTCTCTCCCGCGGGCTACCCCGTATGGTCGGGAACCATCTCGCTGCCGGCCTCCACGCAGTTTGAATATAAATACATCAAGCGCGCAGCGGACGGGCAGGTCATCTGGGAGAGCGGATCTAACCGCACGGTCACGATGCCGGCAAGCGGCAGCATCGTCCTGAACGATACGTTCAAATAGCGCAAGGGGGATACATGAACTGGCATGGTAGCGGATAGAAACGGGAATGAGGCCTGGTCTTGCCATGTGCGGTACGTCCAATCTTGCTGTCCTGCAAGATTGTGAGCTTCGGCCTTCCCTGCCTTCGCCGCTCTTTACCGCACCTGTTTGAAACCACTACCCGGCACAAAGCAGTACGGGCATTCCTCAGGCGGTTCGTCTCCCAGGTGTACATAACCGCACATGGGGCATCGCCAGGCCTTGGTGCCCTGCATGGTATCAATGAATTCGCCTTTTTCATCCTCCCATCTGAGGATGGGCAGATCGTTCAAGGAAGGCATGACCGGTTGATAGGAATTAAAGAGGTACCCGGAGAGGATCAGGTGTTGGATCTCCGATGTGCCCTCATAGATGCGCAGCACACGGATGTCCCGCATGAGCTTTTCCACGGGATACATCTTGGTGTAGCCGTACCCGGCCATGATCTGAACGGCATCGTTCACCACCTCGAAGGCGGCCTCGGTGGCATAGAGCTTGGCGATGGAGGCCGCTGTGTTGGTGACAATACCCTGATCCACCTCATATGCGGCCTTCCAGGTCAGGAGCCGGGCCGTCTCGATCTTCATGAACATCTCGGCCAGTTTGAACTGGATGGCCTGATTGTTGGCGATGGGTGCTCCGAAGGTGCGGCGTCTCCTGGCATAGTCCAGGGCAAACTCCATGGCCGAGCGGGCCGCCCCCACGCCGAAAGCCCCGATGGCAGGCCTGGTCTGGTCAAAGGTTTTCATAGCCAGGACAAATCCTTCGCCGGGTTGGGCCAGGACATTTTCCTTGGGCACCCGCACATCCTTGAACTGGATGCCGGTCGTATTGGAGCACCGCTGCCCCAGCTTGGGGATGGTTTTGCCGATGGACACACCTCCCCACTTCAGGTCCACCACAAAGGCCGCAATGCCCTGATGACTAAGTTTGGGGTCCGTGGTAGCAAAGACGCTCATGTAATCCGCTATGCCCCCATTGGTGATCCAGTACTTGGTCCCGTTGAGGATATAATCGTCACCATCTTTTTGGGCACGGCATCGCATGCCGGCCACATCGGAACCCATGGTCGGTTCCGAGGTACCGAAGCAGATGAGTTTGAACTCTTTGGCGATCTCGGGGAGGTAACGCTGCTTGATCTGCTCCTTGTCCGAGAGAAGGATCGGGGCATATCCCAGGGAATTATCGTATAACGAGGTGGCCAGTCCGGAACAGCCGGCGGCGAATTCCTCGATGCCGATAACCCCGGCCAGCAGCCCGAGTCCCGGCCCGCCGTATGCTTTGGGGATATCGGCATTCATCAGACCTTGATCGAAGGCCTTGCGGAGCAGGAACAGCGGGATTTCGCCGCGTTCGTCATAGTACCAGGCAATCGGGAGGATCTCATGAAGCATGAAATCACGTGCGGCTTTCTGAACGGCCTTCAGTTCCTCGGTGATCGTAAAGTCCAACATCGCTCTCCTCCTTTGGGCCTCGATTGGGATTAATATAGTAACCAGCACTCCGGTGGGAAGCAAGGGAGGTGGATATGTCCTTCAGGGCACACCTGATCGAGGAAGCGCTGCACTGTTTCCTGGCAGGAGATTTCGATACCGGTAAAAACCTCCTTTGGGATTATCTGAATGCAACAGAATCAACACACATCATAGCCGATAGAAGAGAGACAAATATCAAGAGCCTTCAAAGAATGGTCGGCCCGAAGGGTAATCCGACCACAAGAAACCTATTCCTCATATTCAACGCATGTACGAGCAACGAGGGGATCAAGATCAAGGTATGCATCACTCCTGATGCTGAGGGATCTGGGAAAAAAGCGAAGAGATACCTGTCCACACACATACTGGTCATTTCTCACGAGTGAACTCGAAATTCATAAAAAATCACATAATATAAACATATTAGCCTTCCCCTTGAATACCCTGAGCAAGACCCTACAAATAAACTCCTCCTCCGAGATATACCCGGAATAGGAGAGAGGATTGAAAGGAGATGTTACCATGGCAAGCCCATTTGAAAAGAAACCGGCACGCACCGGAGCAGGAGAGGGTAAATCCCGGACCGCCGGATATCGGAGCGTAATCATGTATCCTGATGAGTACGTACAGGAATTGACTCCGTTGAAAATCATTGAACAGGATACGGACATCCTCTCCGACGACATCCGACATGTCTTCGAACTGCCGCCCACCCCGCTGGAGGTAGCGGATTACTTAGGTCATTATTTCCTTCCGGCTGAGAAGGCTGCATAAAATAAGGAGGCCTGAAGGTAGATTTAAGGTAGATAGGGATCAGGTCCTGCGCCTTGCCTTAACGCTTCCGGTAAGCGGTATGGCTCGCCGGCGGATAGTGCACATCGCGAAGAGACCT
>JBEKLI010000106.1:0-6539 GCA_050010275.1 Desulfomonilia bacterium
AATGCCCCTCAGGGAAGGCAAGGGCAACAGGGTGGTCTGAGGACTGGCCAAGGTATCAGATTATCTGCGCCTCACGCCGGGCATCGAGCGCTGCGTCCGCAACGATCTTCTGGAACAGGTCGGGAGTTACATGTCCTGAGCAGGAAAAGGTGAAGAGCGTGCCCCCGGGCCTTAAGAGCTTGAAGGCCAGTAGGTTGATGTCCTTGTATCCTCTGCTTGCCCTTGGCACCTGTTTGGCCGATGCCGCGAACTTGGGCGGGTCGAGGATGATGAGGTCGAACTTAGCGTCTGCATCGCGCAAACCCCGCAACACCATGAACACGTCATCCTCAAGGCACAGGAACTTCCGGTCCATGTCATTGATCTCGGCGTTTCTGAGCCCGATCGCAAGGGCCTCCGGAGACGACTCCACATTGGTTACCTGGGCTGCGCCGCCTTTGATGGCCCACAGCCCGAAGGCGCCGGTATATGAGAAGCAGTTGAGGACTTCGGAGTCCTTGGAGAACCCGGACACTGCGAGTCTGTTTTCGCACTGGTCCAGATAGAAGCCGGTCTTGTGGCCCTTTCTGATATCTACCAGGAAGCGAAGGCCATGCTCCTTGATCTCAACGAGTTCAGGCGGATCTTCTCCCCGGAGTGTTCCGGCCCTCGGCTCAAGCCCTTCCATGACCCGGGTATCCGTATCCGATCTCTCATAGATGCCCTTTGCATGAGTAATGTCTGTGAGGTGCCCTACGACCTCATCTTTGAAGAACTCGGCCCCTGATGAGAGGAACTGGCAGACCAGAAAATCATGATAGCGGTCCACGACAAGGCCCGGCAGGCCGTCGGATTCCGCATTCACCAGGCGGCAGGCAGTTGTTTCTTTGCCTTCGAGCAGACACTTCCGCAGGGTAATGGCATGTTCCAGTCGCTCTCGGAAGAATTCAGGGCCGATATCCTCGCCCGGTAAAAAGGACCAGATGCGCACCCTGATCTGGGAGTGCGGGGAATAGGCTCCGGCGGCGAGCCAAGTGCCGTCGGACGCCAGTATGTCAACCGTCCCTCCGTTGCCGGGGTTGCCCTTCACCTCGGCCACAGCCCCGGAGAACACCCAGGGGTGGCGCCGCCGGAGCGAGTCCTCGCGTCCGGGCTTGAGGATGATGGTAGCCATGATGCCTGCACGATGCTGTATAGTGACCATAACCGCTTTTACCGTAGCATTGACGGCCCGGAATGGAAAGGCCCAAGGGAGCCATGTATGTGCGCTCCCAAGCCGGAGCTTGGGAGCGAGATAAAAGATTGCGCCTTACTTTCTGGCAAGGCCGGGGGTTTTTGCCTGCATCCCGGCCTTCCGGTCAGGGTGGTCCCGATCAAGGAATTGTCTTAAGCCTTCGATGGTGGCAGGGTCCTGGATGGATTTATTGAAGCATTCGGCCTCGATCCTGAGCCCCTCGTCCAGAGGCATGCCGAACCCGCGGATGGCTGCCTCCTTGTCGGTTCGCATGGCGGGCTGTGGCAGGGTGCAGATGAACCCGGCAAGCTCCATGGCCCGTTCAAGGGACCTGCCTTTGGCTACGATCTCGTTTGCAAGTCCGATGCGATAGGCTTCGTCTGCGTTGATGACCCTTCCGGTGATGATCAGCTCCATGGCCCTGCCGAGTCCGATGATCCTGGGCAGACGCTGGGTGCCGCCGTCGGCCAAGCCGATGTTCCACCTCCTGCAGGTCACACCGAAAGTAGCATGCTCCTCCACGATACGGATGTCTGCAAAGCATGCCCATTCCAGTCCGCCTGCGTAGGCCGCGCCGTTCACTGCTGCGATGATGGGCTTGTAGATGTCCGTCCACCTGCTGGGGCCAAGGTAGCCCGGCCTCTCCCCCCGGCAGTGGGCGGCCACCTCTGCGGAGTCCAGTGAGACGACCTCGGGCCCGTTCCTGAGGTCGCCACCGGTGCAGAAGGCATGATCTCCCGTGCCGGTGAGTACGGCTGCCTTTGCAGAGTCGTCCGTTTTAAATCGGCCCCATGCATCAACAAGCTCGCGGTGTGTCACCGGTCCGATGCAGTTCATAACCTCAGGCCTGTTGAAGGTGATAATGGTTATCTCGCCTTGTTTCTTATACTCGATCTGTGAATATTCCACTGATTACCTCACCATATGTCGTTCATCATTGATGGGGCCTTTTGGCCGAGACCTCAGTCGTTGCTGAAGGTCATTTTTTTGGCATCGATCCCTTCGACCTTTTTAAGCTTTTTTATCATCCCATCGATGGATGCGCTGTCCCCGACCATCTCCAGGATGACGATGCCGCCGCCGGAGCAGAAGTTTCCCTGAACTTCATGGAGGCCCAGTCTTGTCTTGATGTTGCATCCGTACTCGGTGAAGATCTTCTGAACATCCGATGCATGCTTCATGCGGTCCGTCACATGGATCCCTACGATAGTGTGTTCCGATTTCATTTTGATTACCTCCTGCGCTTTGATGTGTGAGTGATGTACCCCTTATGTATCATGGGGAGAGGGTTATGAAGAAGTACCTTTTAATTCCGGCAGCGATCTTCTGACCTATTATTGAGTTCAGACCAGGGTTCACTTCCATGATCTACGAACAGTTGCAGGTGTCCGAGGTGATCCTGCACTCCTCACCGCAGTACTCGATCTCTACGGTGGAATGGTCCATGTCGTGGGCAAGCATGAGATCGCGTATGTGTTCTTTGATCAGGATAATGTCATCCCTCGTTGCGTCCTTGTCCACTACGACATGGGTGGTGAGCACATGGTGCATGCCATCCAGCGACCAGATGTGCGTGTGGTGCGTACAGGTGACATGCTTGAGAGAACGAATGCCCGTTTCAATCGCCACGATGTCGACCCCTTCGGGGACACCCTGCATGAAGATGCCCAAGGTCTTTCCCAGGTTTCTCAAGACATTGAAGAGGACATAGAAGGTGATCAGGCAGGAGAGGAGCGGGTCAAGTACCGGTATATCCTTAAAAAAAAGTATGATGCTGACGGCGAGAACAGCGGCCCACCCGAGTACATCCTCCAGGAGATGCCATGCCACCATCTTGGCGTTCATCCCGTCGCTTCCTTTCAGTTTGAGAACGGCTGCGCCGTTTACCATGATCCCGATAATGGCGAAGACCAACATTCCGGGTGCATAGGGGAGCTGGGGATGAATGAGCCTGGGTATTGCCTTGAGAAGTATGAAAAGTGAACCGGTAAGAAGCATTGCGGCCGTGATGAGGGCGCCGAGCAGGGAGAATCGGTGGTATCCATACGAATAAAGCGTGTCGCCTTTTTTCATGGAGAGGCGTTCCAGGAACCAGGCGGACCCAAGTGCGAAACTGTCGCCAAGGTCATGGATTGCATCGGCCATGATGGCAAGGCTGTTTGTCCACAGCCCGCCTATGATCTCAAATACCGTGAAGACAAGGTTCAGAAAGAAGGCTAATCTGATATTGCCCAGTGCGTTATGATGGTGATTGTGATCATGGGCCATTTATCCCAATACCTCTAGCATTAAAACCTCTCATTGACAGATGGCATCTTCAAAAGAAAAGATTCATCGGTGCAACCATATTCCTACACCATTTCCATAAGGTCGTGAAGTCCGGATGTAAAGGGAGGCGGACCACAGGGTTTTTCTTGACAAGAAGGTGCGATGATGGTCTTCAAATGATGTGCCATGTAAATGGCGGAACAACGACGAGGCATAGTATGTATGAACAATTGCAAAGATTCTTCTCGCCCTCACACATAGCCGTGGTGGGGGCGTCCACCAGGAACCACTGGTTTATCAATATGGTCGATAATGCGAAAAAGGCGGGTTTCAAAGGGCGTTTCTACCCCGTTAACCCCGGTGCGAGCGAAGTGTGCGGCACCCCTGCCTTTTCATGCATTGAAGATCTCCCCGAAGGTCTCATCGACTTTGCAACGGTCATAGTAAAGAGTACCCGGGTCCTTGCCACTATCAAGATGCTTTCAGAAAGGAGTATCAAGAACATCCTCCTCATTTCCTCGGGATTTTCAGAGGCCGGAGAAGATGGGGCACGCTTGCAGGAGCAGCTCAAGGATTTCTGCCGCAGCAACAATATCCTCCTTCTCGGTCCCAACTGCCTGGGTTTCATGAATATGGTCGGCCGCGTAAGCGTCTTTGCAGGAGGCTCCGTGGAGGGTGATCTCTTCCCTGGTACTATCGGCCTCCTTGGCCAGAGCGGAGCTGTAAGCGAGATGATAGCCACCAAGATATTGAAGAAGGGCTTAGGGATCTCACTCTATGTCACAACGGGCAACGAGGCCTTGATATCAACCGAGGATTGCCTGGAGCATATGATCCATGATGGCGTCACACGCGTGATCATCGGTTTCATGGAAGGCTTCAGGGATGTAGCCAGGTTGGGGCGGATTGCATTGGAGGCGGCCCGTGAGCGGATTCCCATCATTCTCATCAAGGTGGGCCGCTCGGAGAAGGGTGTAAAGGCGGCAGCCTCCCACACCGGAGCGCTTGCAGGCGACGCAGGCGTGATGGAGGGATTCTTCCGACAATATGGAATTATCCGTGTGGAGTCCATCGAGGAGCTCGTGGAAACGGCAGGAATCTTTTCGCGCTGCCCGCTGCCAAAGGGAGGCCGCTTGGGCGTCTGCACACTTTCGGGTGGGCTTGCCGGGCTCTATGCCGATCTGTGCAGCCGCCTGTTCATCGATCTGCCTGACCTCTCAGGAGAGACGGCGGCTAAGCTTATGGATGTCTTACCCGACTTCGCACAGCCGGGGAACCCGCTGGATGTTACCGGTTCTGGCTTTTCAAGCGGCATGGACAAGATCGTGAAGACCCTGCTTGAAGACGAACGCATTGACATCCTTGCCCCGCTGACATTCCCGCCGGACAGCGAGCACGATGCCCGGGCATCCAGGATCAACGAGTCCTTCCTGTCGGTTCTTCCCTCTGCCGGAAAACCCGTCGTACCCATTACCTTCCGGGAGGTGAGCGACTATGCCCGGCAATATTACCGGGACCGCCGCTGCTACTACATCGAGCACGTGGAAGACGGATTTAAGGCTATAGCGCACCTGATCAGATATGCGGAGTTTCAAAGGAGATTCCAGGATAAGGAAAAATGATGAAGATTTTTAAACAGGAGGGGGTTCCCCCTTTTTCGTGCTGTCAGGAGCGTATCCCGCGCATTGCACGCGTAAGGAGAGAACCCCAAGGGTAACAAAAAGTATGACCGCGACCCTTTTTATCCTCCAATTACCTCTTCGTGTTACTATTCAGCCTTCTTTTCTACCGGCTTCTCTTCTGCCTTCTTCTCTTCCTTCTTCATCTTCTTTGCTGCCTTCTTTGCCTTCACAACCTCGACCTTATCTGCGTTCATGGTGCCGGCTGCCAGGGTAACCTTAACCATCGCACCCTTCTTCAGGTACTCCATGTCTTCCGCCTTCACGGTGATGGTCTTACCCTTCACAACGATCGTGTTCGCTGCCTTGTCGATCTTGGTGATCTTGCCTGTGACCATATCAGCCTTTGCTACAACAGCCTTTGCCGGCTCAGCCTTTGCTGCTGCGGGTGCTGCTGCTGCGGGAGCTGCTGCGGGCTTTGCTGCGTCGGCTGCGAAGACCATCGTGGTGAAGCACACCAGTGCCAATACTGCGATTAAGCTAACAACTTTCTTCATGGTACGTTCCTCCTGGATTATTTATTGATACCGCCCTCTATACGACAGGGATAATTAGACGATGATTAGAAGAAGATTAAAAAATTCTCATGATCTGTATCATCGCTTTTTGTTCCCTGTATCCATGGTTTGTCATGAAGGTCAGCTTAATTCTGAAAGGATTTCAATGGTAGCAATGAGCCTTGAATCTTCGAGGGCAGCTTCACGATGAACCGTGGCTGCGAGGTAATCGGGCATCTTGAGCATGGTCATGAATGCATCAACCGAAGGATACTTCACCAGGAAGATCTGGTCCCATGTCTCATCCTCAGGGGCAATAACACCGACAAATGCCTTGGACATCCAGATAGGCCGGGCTCCCACCTCACTGAGCTTTTCCATGGCAGTCTCCATATACCGTTTATAGGCATTCCTGCCCGAGCACGCCTCAAAGCTCGATCCCTGCGGATAGAGGGCCTTGTCCCGAAATTTTAAGAGGTTGACCATCACGATGGGCGTATCCTTGGGAAGAGCATCCTTTAGGTAAGAAAGGCTTTCCCGGGTGGGATTCAGAGTCTTCATCGATTATCTCCTTATCTTCGTTATCCCATTAAGGGATAGGTAAATGCATCCGGCACAATACTGCTCACAAACTCTCCAGGCAACAGATAGATTCTTTAAGGGAGTCTTCTGGCGTGAAGATCAAGAACCATGGGGGTGAAGCGGATGCCGTTCTTCACCTGTTCCGGTCCTGTGTCCTGAAAGCCGAGCCTTTGGTAGATCTTTACCGAGTTCGGTGAAGAATTGACCGTAAACGCTAAGAGGTCCGGAGATTTGTCTTTGCATATCTTTATGGCCCTTCTCAGCAGTTCTCCCGCAATACCTTTTTCCTGCTCTTCTTCA
>JBEKLI010000107.1:0-6533 GCA_050010275.1 Desulfomonilia bacterium
AGCTTCTGGAAACAGTCTTCGAACAGGGCCTGGCTGAATCCATCGATACTCCTCAAGGGAGACTGTAAGTCATGGGAAACGGAGTAACTGAAGGATTCCAATTCTCGGTTAATGGCTTCCACTTCTACCGTCCTCTGTCTCAAATTTCCATTTAATTTGCGGATTTCCTCTTCTGCGCGCTTCTGCTCGGTGATATCCCTCACAATCGCCCACATTCCCACAGAATTATTTTCCGAATCTTTTATCAACCAGGTCCGGAGAGAAATGGGAAAGATCGTTCCATCTTTCCTGATGTATTCTTTCTCGTACTCGTCGGAATATCCTCTAACCATTATTTGGCTCTGTACGATCGCTGTATCCTTATCATGCCATTTGGCCGGGGTTAATTTCAGATAGGTTAACTCCTTAATTTCTTTCCTGGAGTAGCCCAGCATGTTCAGATAAGCCTGGTTGCATTCCAGGATATTTCCTTCCATATTCGTCCTGACAACCCCATTCCTGAGGGAATCATACAGGCCGCGGTAGAAATCATCCATGAACTCCACCTTAGTGTCTGCTCTCAGCGCCAGCGAGATAAAGGCCCAGCGCGGGGTGCCCCCCATGGAAATGATGTCGGACACATTCGATTCCATGAGCTTCTTCCCCACCTGGTAGGGCGTGTGCCATGCAAGGGAAAAATGGTCATTCTCCACCATCATGTCTACGGTTATGAGCAGATATTTATCAACGGTATATTCCAGCACCGCACAGTCGTCACCGATCCCTTTGATGACGGCAGGGTCATTATACGGCACGCCGGTGAGGCGCCTGATCAAGGCAAATTCACCGCCGATATCCGATATCTTCATATGTGGTATTGCCCCCTGCATTCCTTGTTGATCTTTGCCGAGCAGAAATCACCGCACATGGTACAGACTTCCGCTCCATCCTTTCCTGTTTCCTTCCGTATGGCGCGTGCCTTTTCCGGGTTGAGCGCAATGTTGTACATACCCTCCCAGTCCAGATTGCTTCGTGCCCTGGACATGGCGTCGTCGCGGTCGCGGGCCCCCGGTATGCCCCGGGCGATGTCCGCTGCATGCGCAGCGATCTTGGATGCAATCACCCCGTCGATGACGTCTTGGATATTCGGCAGGCCCAGGTGTTCTTTCGGCGTAAGGTAGCAGAGGAAATCTGCCCCGTAAAAGGCTGCCAGGGCGCCGCCTATGGCGCCGGTGAGATGGTCGTACCCGGGCGAGCAGTCGGTAACCAGCGGTCCCAGGACATAAAACGGTGCACCGTTGCAGTATTTCTTCTGCAGATCGATATTCTCTTTTATCATGTGCAGGGGTACGTGCCCGGGCCCCTCGATCATTACCTGCACGTCTTTCGCCTGGGCACGTGCCGCAAGCTCACCCAGGGTCTTGAGCTCTTCGATCTGGGCCGGGTCCGTGGCGTCGGCGAGGCAGCCCGGCCGCAGGCCGTCGCCCAGGCTCAGGACCACATCGTATTTTTTCGCCATGTCAAGGATCTCATCATAGCGCGTAAAGAGTGGGTTTTCCTGCCCGTGATGGAGCATCCATTTGATGAGAAAGCTCCCCCCGCGCGACACCACGCCCATGATGCGCGACCCCAGAAGGGGGATGCATTTACGTGTGACGCCGCAGTGCACGGTAATGAAGTCCACACCGTCTTCGATGTGCTTGAAGATGGAATCGAGAAAATCATCCTCCGTGAGGCCTGCCACGTCCGGGCAGCGCACGATGGCCTCGTATACGGGTACCGTACCTACGGGCACCTTTGACGTGCTCAGAATCGTCTTTCGCATGGAGCGGATGTCTCCTCCGGTGGAGAGGTCCATCACCGTATCCGCCCCATACCTGATTGAAGCGGCGAGCTTCTCTATCTCCTGCACCGGATCGGCGTTGAAGTTGGATGTCCCGATATTGGCATTTATCTTTATCTTCAGGCCTTTGCCGATCCCTATTGGAACGCAGTCGTGGAGCGAGCTCTTGAGGATGACGGTATTGCCGGCAGCGACATTGTTCCGAATCTCATCGGCGCTCAAGGGCTCTTGCTCCGCCACCCTTTGCATCTCAACAGAGGTGCGCTTGTTTTTTGCATATTCAAGCTGTGTCATAATCCGAACTCCTTTTGAAACCTTCGTATTTGGGCCACAAGATCAGGTTTTGTCACCACGGCCGATATGGCGCAGACCATATCCGCCCCCGCCTCAATAACGATACCCACATTTGAGAGGTCGATGCCGCCGATAGCCGCGATTGGTAAGTGGCTGCCCTTACGGATCGCTCTCAATCCTTCTACACCACACGGCGTGCCTGCGTCCAGCTTGGTGGCTGTAGAAAAGATGGGGCTCACACCCAGATAGTCGGCGCCCAAGTCTTGAGCAATAAGGGCTTCTTCGAGCGTGTGCACGGTCACCCCAATGATCTTATCGTTGCCCAGCAGCCTGCGGGCCTCCTGATAGGGCATGTCCTCCTGTCCGATGTGGACACCGTCGGCATCCACTGCAAGCGCGATATCGATCCGGTCATTTATGATAAGCTTAGCGCCACTCACAGAACACAGATTCCTTATGGAGAGAGCCTCGTTATACAGTATGCGTGTGTCTGCAGCCTTGTTGCGGTACTGAATGATCTTCACCCCTGCCGCAAAGGCATTCTCAACGTCGAGAGCCATGCCGGCTGCGCTGTATGTTGAATCGGTGATGAAGTAGTACCCCCTCA
The DNA here is from genome assembly GCA_050010275.1 of Desulfomonilia bacterium. GTDB lineage: Bacteria > Desulfobacterota > Desulfomonilia > UBA1062 > UBA1062 > MWEI01. The sequence continues at coordinate 2,724 of JBEKLI010000107.1, forward strand.
TTGCCCCACCTTCTGCAGGGAAACTATTTCATCCTTTGTCAGGGAGAAGATGCGATCAAGGAGGTTTTCTTTGAAGGATGCAGGGCCCTTGGCGGTTTCCACGGCAAGTTCTGCGGCGATCTCGTAGCAGCAAAGACCCGCAGCAGCGGCTGCGGTTATATCATGCGGCGACGCCCCCGCAAACGTGCCGATGACGGATGCGGCCATGCATCCCGTGCCCACCACGTGGGACATCATCTCATGGCCGTTGCGGATGATATAGGTCTCTTTTTTATCTGCCACGATATCTTCCTTGCCGGTGATTACCACGGTGCAATCCCTTTTCCCGGCGAGGTCTAGGGCAATATCGCGAAGGTCAAACCCGACATGCTCTGCATCAACACCCCGGGTGCGCACGTCTAACCCTAAGATGCGCGCGATCTCCGAGCTGTTTCCCTTGATGATGTCGATTCGTGCATTATCAAGCAGCTCAGAGCATTTCATATCCCTGAAGGGCGTGGCCCCTGCGCCGCATACATCCAGCACTACCGGGATGCCCCTGTTGTTGGCGGCACGGGCTGCGATCTTCATGCTTTCAATGAAATCGGCGGTGAGCGTGCCGATGTTCAACACCAAGGCTGAGGCCAGGCCGGACATCTCCGCCGCTTCTTCCGGGGCGTGTGCCATGACGGGTGATGCGCCGAAGGATTTGACCACCTGGGCGCAGTCATAAATGGTGACCCAGTTCGTGAGATGGTGCACGACAGGGGCCTTCTTGCGAACGGCTTCAAGAAACGAGTACGCATCCATACCCGTATACTCCTTTATTCTTTTATGAGGGATGGAATGGAGGGAGCGGATCATGCTCTTTGGATCCCTACGCCGGAATTACCCGGATCAGGTTCAACGGGTATAATCTCAGGCCCCGTACCGGAACCACCCCTTGTTCATAGTAGTTTAGCGCTGAATGGGGATATCGTCAAGCCTTCCTGCAAGATCATTACTCTCTAGGGATTTACCGGGTGAAACCAGGGCAAAAATATTTTGAAACACCGCTTACGTTGATGCGAGAGCTTTCATCCACAACAAAGATGAAAGAGTTGTCTCTGTCTCCATGTGCCATCCTTATTCCTGTGTCTTAACTCAAGTATGCCATTCAGGCACAATATCTCGTCCAAAATTATAATTTCGGGCGACAAGAAAACCTCTTAACCTTATCTTTTCAACAATAGTGGGGCATTTTCTTCCCACACTAAAATATTCGGTATTAAGATGAAGCCTATCGTTTCGCGCTAGACACATTCATAGTATAATGAGGCGAGGAGTGAATATGAACAGGAGCGATGTGGATTTTTACAGCATGGGACTTAAGTGCTCGGCTTGGCTCTACCAGCCGGATGGAATTGAAAAGCCCCCCGTGGTCGTCATGGCACATGGGTTTGCAGGCCAGAAGGACTTCGGGCTCCAGCCCTATGCCGAGTATTTCGCTGGCAAAGGCATGGCCTGCTTCGTGTTCGACTACCGCAACTTCGGCGGGAGCGAGGGTGAGCCGAGGAACCTGGTGAATCCCTGGCGGCAGCTTGAAGACTGGCAGGCGGCCATTTCCCATGTTCGATATCATGGCAGCGTGGATGGGAAGAGGATTGCCCTGTGGGGCACCTCCTTTTCCGGTGGGCATGTCATGGTGACAGCTGCAAAGCAGAATAATATCAGGGCGGTTGTGGCTCAGGTGCCGTTTGTGGACGGCATTGCAACCACCATGCAGTTTTCCATTTCCTATCAGATCGAAGGCCTCTATCACGGCCTCAAGGACCTTTTGCGCATGGTTGCGGGAAGGCCGCCTCATGTCGTACCTGCCGTTGCAGAGCCCGGGACCTTTGCCTGCATGAACACCCCTGATGCCATGCAGGGCTACAACACCCTCGTGCCCCCGGATTCTGATATGAAGAACGAGGTCCCGGCCAGGATCTTGCTCATGATATCAGCCTATAGGCCCATCATGTATGCGCGCAGGATCAAGAGCCCTGTGCTTCTCATGTATGCGAAGAACGACTCACTCATCCCTGCCAAGGCCGTTGAGAAGATGGGGGCAAAGATCCCGGATGTCGAGCTGGTGGGCCTGCCGGTGGGGCACTTTGCTGTATATACGGGTGATCTGTTCAAACAGGTGGTGCAGAAGCAGGCGGAGTTTCTGGCAAGACATCTATAATCAAGCAGGTGCTAGCTGTAGGAGCGCCTTCAGGCGCGAAATGGGAATCGCGGCTGAAGCCGCTCTTACAATATAGAGAGAGGAGGTAGATATGCCGGGCATCAAGGATTTCAGGGGAAAGGTAACTCTCATCACGGGCGCGGGGTCGGGTATCGGCAGGGCGACGGCTCTGGCCTTTGCTGCCCAAGGGGCAGACCTGGTCATTGTGGACAAGGAGGAAGACCGCATTGCGGAAGCGGCCGGGGAGATCGAGGCCAGGGGGGCGCGTGTCCTGGCGCGGAAGGTGGACGTATCTGATCGGATCCAGGTGGATGATCTTGCCAAGTTTGTGATAGCCGAGCGGGGCAGGGTGGACATACTCTACAACAACGCCGGTATAGGTGTCGGAGGGGGGTTTGATTGCACAAGCCTGGAGGAGTGGGAGAGGATCTTTTCCATCAACTTCTGGGGTGTGCTTTATGGCATAAGGGCGTTTCTGCCCCATATGATCGAGCGCAGGTACGGCCACATCGTCAACACATCGAGCCTTGCAGGGTTGTGCGCCATCCCGGGGATGTCGGCCTACTGCTCCACCAAGTTCGCAGTGGCCGGTTTGGGCGAGGCGCTCAGGGCAGAGGTGAGGAGGTACGGCATAGGTGTGAGCACCATATGCCCGGGTGTCATCAACACCCGTGTTGTGGTAGACGGATGCATGAACCTCAGGGAGGAGTCCCGGGCCAACAGACAGGCTGTAGTGGAATTCTACAAGAAGTTCGGCTGGCCGCCGGAGCGCGTTGCCAGGGCCGTGCTGAGCGCAGTGCGTCATAACCGTTCCGTAGTGCCCGTGGGCCCCGAGTCATGGATCCAGTGGATCAGCAAACGCCTCTCACAAAAAGGTTATGATGCAGCGAGCGAGCTCGTGGGGAGGTTCTTGATGTGACCCTAAAGAGTGCTTGAGACTCCTGCCTGAATGTATAGAAATGTAATAAATCTATCTCGTGATGCACCAAAAGGAGGATTCATATGACATACTGGTGTACCTGCTTCTATTGACAAGAGTTTAACAAATTATATTATGTAAGAACCTGCTTCGTTGCTAACATTTCACATTCGGTATCATGTTTTGAAAGGGGGGATAAGCCATATCAATAGTCAAGTTGGGGCCAGGCGTAAGCCAGGAAATCAGGTCAATTTTAACAGATAAAGAAATTCAACAGCCTATCCGCATTGATCTCCATTTTAGTGGGTGTTGCGATGCATCATTATGCCTACGCATAGACACTGCCTTGGAGACAGATTTGACCCAGGTTATAAATGGCCTTAAATTCATTATCGATCCTGGGGCTTATCAACTCGTAGGCGAAGTAACTATCACTTATGTAGACGAAATAGGGAGAAAAGGATTTGTCCTCTCATCGACCAAACCCATAAGCGAATGGGAAGGGTTCTCTGCCACCAATATCAAAATTTGATCGAGCATTTATGGGTATAAGAGAAAATAGCACCGAACAAAGGTACTTCAAAATCTATTCTGATAAATGTTAGTTGTATAAATTCCTTATTGAATATATTATGCTACTTTATTCATATAATTATGAGTTGTCATTATCTGAAATAAAGATCGATCTTAAGAAGTATGTGAT
>JBEKLI010000108.1:0-6530 GCA_050010275.1 Desulfomonilia bacterium
GATGCCCCCTTCTCCCTGTATGGGCTCCAAGATCACTGCCGCAGTATCTTCGGTGAAGGCATCCCAGATTGCCTGGGCATCTCCGAACGGCACCATCTTGAACCCGGGGATGAGCGGCTCGAAAGGCTCCTTATAGGCATCACGGCCTATGGCTGAAAGCGCAAACCCGGTGTGGCCGTGATAGGCCTTATCCGCATAGATGATCTCTTTCTTCATGGTATAGCCGCGCGCCAGCTTAATGGCGGCATCGTTGGCCTCCCCTCCGCCGGTCCCGAAGATCGTGCACTTGAGGTTGCCCGGCGTTATCTCTGCAAGCTTCTTCGCCAGGTCCGCCTTCTGTTTTGAACACAGGAGGAAGACCCCGATGTCATAGGTGTCAAGGGCGTCTTTGAGTGCCTGCACGATCACGGGGTTGTGACGGCCCACGTTCATGATGCCGGAGCCGGTCTGACAGTCGATGTATTTCTTGCCCGTCATATCCCAGATAGATGCCCCGTCGCGCCTGTCCTCGATGATATCCAGGCCCGCACTTTTCATGGTGCGAGTCTTCATGGGGCCTAAGTACTCGGAGAAATCTGCTAGGGCCTGCTTCTTGATCTTCTCACGATCTATTGCCATATGACCTCCTTAGTCTATCCATTTTGGTCAAACAAATTTTCTCTTGCCCGTTTCTCAGTATGCCCTCTTTCCGTCGATCCAGGTCTGGACCACCCGGCTCGAATCCGAGAAGGGGTCACCATCAACCACACAGAATGTGGCCGGCGCACCCTCGTTGAGCCCGTCATTCACTGTGCCCAGAGAGCTGCTGCCCCCGATGGTCCCTGCAATGAGGGCCTGAAACTCGCTGAGCCTTTCCTCAGGGCCGAATATCGACCCGTCCGGTTTTTTCCGATCAACCGCACGTCTGATGTTATGCAGGGGGTCATCGGCTGCACAAGGGCCGTCGGAACTGATACAGATGGGAACCCCCCTTTCAAGAAGGCTCCTCAAGGGGAATGCCTTCAGGTAGGGGATTGCCCCCTGCCGCTCGATGTCATGGGCATAGTAGGGGATGAATCCCGGTTGCAGAGATGCAACCGCCCCACAGCCCGCAAAGATATCCAGGTCCTCATCGTCCATGATAAGCAGATGCTCGACCGATGCCCCGACGGGTTTGAGTTTCTTTATTACTTCTGCTGCCTGGCGGCCGGCCACATTGCCCAGGGCATGCATAACCAGTCGATACCCCTTGTCCGTAAAGACTTTTGCCCTGCCGATGAGATCATCGAGGTCCTCGAACCTCAGGTAAGGCAGATATATTTTCCCGTTCTTCAGGGTGATCTTCTGCTCGAAGAGTAAACGAAACGGTGATAAGCTGCCAAGGGCGACACTATCCTTTGCAGCCATGAGGGCCGCCTTCAGACCTCCTGCAAGCGGCATGCTCGCTGCAGTCCGGTAAGCCCCATCCAGAAAGAACTTCACGCTCTTCGGCGCGTGATCGGAGTTCAGGGCATCCGCATCATCGCTGTCAAGCGGCGGGGCAAATATGCTGTCATAGGCCGTCACGGACCAGCTGATCTTCAACGGGGTATGCCCCTGCGCATCCTTCAGAAGCCTTTGAATATCCGCGGGGACTCCGGGATCATTGACGTGGGTGAGCCCCTTCTGCAGGCACCTGGCAGCCTCATCGAGGATTATCTTCCTCTTCTCCTCTTCAGAGTATGTCTGGAAGACCTCCCGGCACATCGTAACGAGCACTCTGCCGAGTGCATCTTCCCATACGGTACCCTTGGGCGTACCATCCCTGCGGATGTCGATATCTATGGGGCACCGCAAGGTGTTCCTGCTGATCCCGGCGTGCCTGAGCGCTGAAGTCGAGACAAGGCCCCGGTGTAAGGTGGTATCAACGGCAAGCACCGGCGATCCAAAGGCTGCCGCATCGATTTCATCCAAACGGGGAAGGGTCGGGATCTTCCACCTGGTATGGTCGAACCCGGAGAAGAAAACCCAGTGCTTGTCCGATCCGCCTGCCTTGCATGCAGCCTCGATGGCGCCGAGTGCGTCGTCTTTTGATGTCCACGTACCCGCATCGCCATAGAGCGGCAGCAGGGCAGAGATGAAGAAGTGCCGGTGCGCATCGATAAGCCCGGGTATGATATGCATCCCCTTAAGATCTTCTGATGGCCCGCCCGTTGAAGATGCCTGTTCTCTGTTAAAAATCTCCAGGATCTTGCCGTCTCTGATACGCAGCCCGCCATGTATCTTTTCCATCGGGCTCCTGGCCCAAAGCACTGCATTGCCCAGCACCACCTCTTGCTGCCGGCTCATATGTCTCCTCCTTTAAGACAAGGCTCTTGCTCTTTTCATAGCAACTTGCTTAAGATACCATGGCCCTCAGAGCGCCAGATATTCCACATAGTCCCAGCCGAAGGCATTGGCTACTTCGCCGTTGGTAAGTATGCCTTTATATACGTTCAAACCTTTCCTCAGCGCCGTGTTCTCCTTCATGGCCTTCTCACCACCTTTGTCCGCAAGCTCCACCACATAGGGCATGGTGGCGTTGGTAAGCGCATAGGTTGATGTCCTGGGCACTGCTCCGGGCATATTTGCCACACAGTAGTGCACGATACCCTCCTCGATGTAGGTCGGATTGTCATGGGTGGTGGGCCTGCTCGTCTCTGCGCATCCTCCCTGATCAATGGCAATATCGACTATAACAGAGCCGGGCTCCATCTTTCTCAGCAGGTCCCGCGTGATGAGGTGCGGGGTTTTCGCACCGGGGATGAGCACCGAGGCTATGACCAGATCGGCATGGATGATGGCCTCTTCAACATTCCCGGCATTGGCCATAAGCAGCACAGCTCGGGAATGGAATATATCTTCAAGATAGTTCAGCCTCTTCTGGTTGATATCGAGGATGGTGACCTGGGCACCCACCCCAACGGCAATGTGTGCTGCATTGATACCTGATATGCCTGCCCCGAGGATGGTAACTTTCCCGGGGTGCACCCCAGGCACCCCGGAGAGAAGTATGCCCTTGCCCCCGTGTATTTCTTCAAGACAGGTGCAGCCCGTCTGGATCGCCAGCCTCCCGGCCACTGCACTCATGGGTGCAAGAAGGGGCAGACTCCCGTCTTCCGTCTGTATGGTCTCATAGGCGATGCCGGTGATCTTGCTTTTGAGCAGTTCTCTGGTGAGATCTTCATTGGCTGCCAGGTGGAGGTAGGTGAACAGGATCAAGTCTTCCCGCATGAGTTTGTATTCCTGCAGGGTGGGCTCTTTTACCTTGACGATCATATCGGAACCTGTCCAGAGCGCTTCAGCGCCATCTACAATGCGTGCTCCTGCCAGCTCGTACGCGACATTCTTTATACCGGAACCGATCCCTGCATCCCTTTGAACAAATACCTTGTGCCCGTGGTGGACAAGGGTCCTCACACCGACGGGTGTCATAGCTACCCGGCCTTCCCTGGTCTTGATTTCCCTTGGTATGCCGATGTTCATATACGGCTCCTACTTAGTTGATTGACTAAAATTTAAACGGAAACGCCGTCCCTGTCAACAATTTAATTTAGACGATCGACTAACATTATTGAATAAAAACTCGGTTCATTACAGGAATGCATACTTAAGATCTTTGAGGAGAGCACAGAGGAATATTTAACCACGAAGAGCACGAAGGACACGAAGAAAAGAATCCTCGAAATCTCTGACCGGGGGAAAGGAATACAGGAATATCCGTCCTGATTTTCTATGATCTTCTTGGTACTCTTCGTGTCCTTTGTGGTGAAAACAATGGGCCGTGAAAAGGATGCGAAAACCATAAAAATATGCTTCACAGAGGAGAACAAAAAAACACAGGGCCCTTTATTGCCGGGACCCTGTGGGTATGTATCAGTCTGCAGGAATAGAGTCTTAAGCTACTCCCCTATTCCCTTTGGGATGTCTTAAATTTCTGCACGTCTTCCGCAAGAACGGTCGCCGCGGTGCGCAGGTTGTCCATTGTGCTCGCCAGCTCTTCCACCGTAAAGGCATTGTGCTGCGTCGAATCGTCTATCTTGGAAATGGCCCGGCTCAGCTCGCCGATATTCTGGGTCTGCTCCATGCTGGACGTGCCTATTACCTCCATCATCCTGAAGAAAAACTCCATCCGGTTCATAAGCTCTTCCAGTGATGACGAGGTCTTCTTCATCATCTCATCGCCGTTCTTGATCCTTCCAACCGTTCCTTCAATCAATGCCTTGATCTCGCTTGCCGCCTGTGCAGAGCGCTGCGCCAGCGACCTGACCTCCCCCGCCACCACCGCAAAGCCCTTCCCGTGCTCTCCCGCACGCGCCGCCTCAACCGAGGCGTTCAGCGCCAGCAGGTTCGTGTGGAAGGCAACTTCGTTTACCGTCACCACGATGTCCCCGATCTTCTTGGAGTCCATGGAGATACCCTGGATCGCCCTCATCAGATCAGAAAAGACCTGCTTGCTGTGGTCGATGAGCTTGGTTATGGCATTCGAGGTATCCTGCCCCTCTCGGATAAGGTCGGCATTGTGCAGAATTGTCCCGTTCATCTCCTCGATGGAGGCCGAGATCTCCTCAATGGATGTCGCCTGCTCCTGGGTTGCCTGAGACAGATCCTGCGAGCCCGAACTCACATCCTGGATGGCCTGGTGGAGCTGCAATGATGTCTCCATGACATGTCCGACGATCTCCTCGATGTCATATATGAATTCATTGAACCAGAAGGCAAGCTTGCCCACCTCATTGAGCCCGGTCACATGGAGCCGCTTGGTGAGATCTCCCTGCCCTCGGGCCATGTCTTCGAACATGACGGACATCTTGCCCACAGACAACGAAAGGCTCTTCATGAGCAGACCGGCATTGATGAATGTCATGAGCGCTGTCTGGACAAGGATGAGTGCAAACCCGAACTGCATGGTAGAAAGGTTGAGTCCGGTTACGATGGACAGATATATAGTACCGAGGAGGAGTCCTATGGGGGGAATGGCGATAAGGAGGATTGTGGCAAGGAGCTTCTTGTTGAGGCTCATATGGAACAATCTTATATCTTTATCCAGGACCCCCTTCATGTCGCATCTCATGTAGAAGGGCACGAGGCTGTTCTCTGAGGCAAGATAAAAGAACGGCGTGACTAACAGCCCTGTCATGACGAGATTGTTTATGCCGGAAACGAATTCTACCGGGCTTACATATCCCTTGAGATACATCGGCATAACGGCGATGAGATTGCCGAATAGGGCGAACCTTAAGAATACGGTAATGGCCTCAGCCAAAGGGAGGATGGAAATTGAACGCAGAGCCCGTTGAACTTCTTCGGGTTTGAAGGTATCATTCTCCATGAGCTCAATGGAAGGACGGATCAGGAAATATTTGACAAGAATTCCCAATACCAGGCCCAGATTTGCTGCGTTCAATGCACCCATGGCTGCAGTAAGGAAATGGTCTTTGACACCTTGTGAGACATTCATAAAGAAGACCAGTAGTATGGGCACGACGATCACCGCAGTGACCGACTCCTGGAATAACAATGGTTTCAGGAACATTACCTTTGTGTTTTTTTTCATGATCCTCCGCCCTTAATGCACATAGTTCCTTGGATATGTTATCTTAATCTCAAGATTGTTATCGGCTTTACTGATCTGAAAAATTAATCGAAGAATTGCACTGTTCATCTCCTCGATGGACAGGAGGTTATCTCAGGTATAAGTTGATTATTTATCAGGGGGATAATGTGCCTACCTTCATTGCAGTAGGGTGAATGAATATTTTCTGAGCTCTTTTCGCAACCCGCAGGCATCTCCTACCAGTGTATCGAGCCTTTGCCAGAACTCTTTTCCATGTCCTTTGATCTTCGTGTGGAGAAGTTCATGGATGATCACGTAATCCATGAGTTTATCAGGGAGTCTTGCCAGATTGATATTGAGGCTGATGGCACCCCGCATGCTGCAGCTCCCCCAGCGGGTCTTCTGGTTGCGAACCGAAACATGGGTATAGGGGAGCCCATGCTGCGCCGCAAGCTCACCCAGGCGAGCAATGATCTTCTTCCGGGCAGTTTCCCTGTCTGTCATGGGGGGCAAATTGCAGGCTTCACCTGCTTGAGTCCTTGCCGGAGATTCCATGCGACGCAGGTGCCGCCTTATCCATTCCTTCTTGGCAAAGGCAAAATCTTTACCCCTGGACAGCGCTACCCCAACAGGTACGGCAACCCTGACCCTTGAAGGACGCACTGAAATACTCATCCTGCGGGCCCTGCGGCTGCGCTCGACCAGCACATCACCAACACCATCGATGAAAAATTTCAAAGATGCTCTCATCAAAGCCCTTTTATCAGCATGGAATAAAGCATTCCAGGCATAATCATTATCCATTTCATGGTATAAGGTTCTGCATGTCCAAGAGGGCCAGGCCGGTGAACATTGCGGTCATTAAAAAGAGTGCGCGATGGGGACATTTTCTCATCGCCGTGCCCCTTTTGATGATCCCCTTCTTTATCTTACCAGCACCGGTATATTCAGGGCAGTTTGAGACGCTCAACACGAA
>JBEKLI010000109.1:0-6522 GCA_050010275.1 Desulfomonilia bacterium
GGGTAGTCCCGGTCCAGTAGCAGGGTATTCCCTTCGTGCCGTCAGAATAGTACCCGGCCGTATAGACCGTGCCGCCGGACACGGCTATTGAATAGGCCTGGGCAACATGAGTGCCGTCGCCCGGCAGATCGGTACGGGTGGTCCCGGTCCAGTAGCAGGGTATTCCCTTCGTGCCGTCAGAGTAGTACCCGGCCGTATAGATCGTGCTGCTGGACACGTCTATTGAAGAGGCATATGCCTCATGAGTGCCGTCGCCAGGCAGGTCGGTGCGGGTGGTCCCGGTCCAGTAGCAGGGTATGTCCTTCATGCCGTCATTGTAGTACCCGGCAAATGCTGGCAAAGTTACAGCCGCAGTGAAGACGGTTGAGGACGTTGCACTGCTACCTTCCACGGTGACTTTTATCGGCCCGGTTGTCGCGCCCTCGGGGACGGTAGTGACGATCTGGGTGGATGTGCAACTGGATACAACGGCGGCTGTTCCGTTAAAACTCACGGTATTGTTACCCCGAGATGCGCTGAAGTTCGTTCCCGTGATGGTTACGGTGTCGCCGACTTGACCACTCGTAGGCGCGAAGTTGGCGATCGTGGGGGATGATCCCGTCGTAGCACTACCACCACCTCCTCCACAACCAACAAAGAGTGAAATGATAGAAAGAACTACAAATAATCGGAAAATACCCGAGATCGTTACGTTGTACATAGAAATGCTCCTCTCAGAGAAGATTAATACATCATCCGTGTAGCTGCTCGCAATCGTAGAACCTCGTGCTTGCAAACAAGCGGTATTTTCTGTTCACATTACGTGATTCTATCCGAGCCCTCTGCTCAGATTAATTGCGACGGTGATTACCTTATTTGCAACTGTGATCGCAATTATAATTCTGTGCTCACATGAATTACGAACAGGGAAAGGATATTATAAACATGGCTATCATAAAGAACGTGCCATTTTCACACTCATGCATGAAGTAATAGATCTCATATGTTTCAACTTACAATCTACGATTTTCAGACATTCATGATAAGGAAAGTCAAGGGAACTTAATATTACGAATATAATTTCGATGGATTAAAATATAGTAAATCGGAAGTTGAGTTCGTGTTGCCAGGTCCCTCCCTTTAGCAAAGGGAGGTCAGGAGGGATTTGAAAGCATAGTATGCACACAGCCACAATGTGGGATAAAGTCACAATTCGGCAGGACAGCCGAATTGGATGTACTTTACGTTCACCCTTCAGGGCGAGGGCCATGGATGGCCTGAGTCACAATTCGGCAGGACAGCCGAATTGGACGCACTTTACGTGCGCCCAAAGGGTGAGGGACAAGGATGGCCCGAATCAAATCTCCCCTTTCCCCTCTTTACAAAAGAGGGGGACCTGAATCGCACGGCTTTGGTCGAGTTTCTTCCATGGATAACAGCGAGCCACGCCCGCTGGGCAATGCTCGTAATAAGTTTGTGGTAATCATTCATGCGACAATTCTTTTTCATTCACTGATCACTGGTCACTACTCACTGTCCGCACTTCTTCCGGTTTCTCAAACTCTGCCCCGCACTTTCTGCACTTGGGGATGTCCGGATAGTTGAGGCTGCCGCAGTCGGAGCAGACATAGATGGTCCCAGTGCCGCTGCCGGAAATGGTCCCGGTGTAAGGGAGGCCGGCAACTGCCTTGAGGAGCCTGATGATCTCGGATAAGGCACCGAAGATCACGAACAGGATGAGGCCGGCGATCAGAATCCCCACGCCGACAGCAAGCAGGATGAGCCTTCCGGTTGCAACACCCGCGAGGATGCATCCGAGAACACCGACAATGCCGAGCACCAGGCACAGGCGCGACAGCACTCCCAGCCCTGCCTCTTTGCCTTGGACGTCTTTGTAGTCCTGAGCGATGATCTTCGCCTTTGACTCAGGGGCATCACCTGACGGATTCTGTTCTCCCTGGTTCATCCTGTTACCTCCTTGGACTGCTCATGGGACGGTTTATGAATTGAGATACAGGCAGTATTGCACGTGTCCTCGATGAGACCACACCCCTTACTCCCGCTCATCCACCACCATACCATCACCCTTGAATGCCGACCCGGGGACGATCTTCACACCCATGCGTACGCTCGTACCCGTGTGAAGCGCTTTTTCCAGCTTTTCCATGAAGGCCTTCTGGGCCCGCATCTCGTCGAAGAACAGGGTCTCGCCGACCTCCAGCAGGATATCAGCGCGCTCGAAAGGACCTTCGCGGTAGATATGAATCCGGCTCCTGGCTTCCACACCCTCTGCCTTGAGGATCTGACCGATGCGCTCAGGGGAGACGCTTACGCCCTTGATCTTGATGGTGTCGTCCAGTCGGCCATAGAAACCTTCCAGCCTCATGTGGGTCCTGCCGCAGGGGCATTGCCCCTCTTTGATCATGGTGATGTCTCCTGTGCGGTAGCGGATCAGCGGGAAAGCCTCGCGCATGAGCGTGGTGATCACGAGCTCGCCCTTCTCGCCCGGGCCCAGCACCGTTCCGGTTGTCGGGTCCACCACCTCGGCAATGAAGAAGTCCTCGTACACGTGCAGCCCGTCATGCGCGCTACATTCGCCTGCAATGCCCGGGCCCATGACCACGCTGGAGCCGTAGCTGTTGAACACCTCCACGCCGAGCGACTGCTCGATCTTCGCCCTCACTTTGGGGCTCAGCTTGTCGGCCCCCAGTATCGCCCTCCTCAGCCTGAGCGTCTTGGGGTTGATGTTCATCCCCTCGATCCGGTCCAGCAGGATGAGCGCATAACCCGGCGTGCAGGCAATGACGGATGTGAGGTAGTCGTGCATGATTATGACCTGCTCTGCAGTATTGCCTATATCCGATGGGATCACCGATGAACCGATGAGCTCGGCTGCTGCATGGAAACCGAACCCGCCGGTCATGAGGCCATATCTAAAGGCAATCTGGATCACATCGTCTTTCGTGATGCCCGCACCCACCAGGAACCGTGCCATGAGCCTGGCCCATGCCCTCAGGTCACCCGCTGTATAACCGGTCACAATGGGCTTGCGCGCCTGGCCTGAAGACGTGTGGATGCGCACCACCTCCCGCAGGGGCACGGCGAACATATCGTAGGGGTAGCCCTTCTCGATGTCCTGCCTCGTCGTAAACGGCAGGTTCTTGATGTCGGAAAGGGACTTCACGTCTTCAGACAGAACATTCAAGTCATCGAGTGCCCTCCGGTAGTGGGCGACGTTCAGGTATGCCCTGTTCAACGTGGATTGAAGGCGTTCGAGCTGGAAGACCTCCAGCTCGCTCCTCGGCATGGTCTCGTAGAGCGTCTCGTACATCATACAATCTCCCCTCCCAGATAGGCTTCCAGGACCCTTTGGTCTTTCCGGATCTCGCTCGGGGCGCCCGAGCAGAGCACCCGCCCCTCGGTCATCACGACAATGCGGTCGCAGATGTCCATGATAAGGTTCATATCGTGCTCGATGATCACGACAGTAAGCTTAAGCTCGCCTTTCAGGCTGACAATGAGCTCTGAGAGCTCGCGGGTCTCTTTGGGATTCATACCGGCGGCCGGCTCATCCAGGAATAGAATGGCAGGCCTTGACGCCAGTGCCCTGGCTATCTCCACCCTGCGCTGGTTCCCGTACGACAGGCTCACTGCAGGCTCATGGGCCGTCTCCAAAATGCCGAGCCGGTCAAGCAAGACCAGTGACTCTTCTTTAAGTCTCTTCTCTTCTTTCCGCTTGCCCCTGGTGCTCAGCATGCTTTGCCAATAGCCTGCCTTGAGCCTGCTGTGCCCTCCTACCATGACATTTTCCAGCACGCTCATGTCGCGGAATATCTCAAGGTTCTGGAAGGTCCTTGCCATGCCGAGCCTGACCCGGCGGTAAGGTGTGAGATGGGTGATTCTCTTCCCGCTGAGCTCTATGATGCCGATCTCCGGCAGGAACAGTCCGGTGAGCACATTGAAGAGCGTGGTCTTGCCTGCTCCGTTGGGCCCTATGACCCCTAATATCTCACCTTCCATCACATCCATGGACACTTCGCTCAAGGCATGTATGCCCATGAAGCTCTTAGATATGCCTTGGGCACAGAGCATCATTCCCATACCTCCCTGTACCCCTTGCCCAGGTATGCACGCTGGATCTCATTGCTCTGGCTCAGAATGGAAGACTCCCCTTCCATGACGATGCGCCCCGTCTCGATGACGTAGCCGCGGTTCGCCAGATTGAGCGCCAGCCTGGCGTTCTGTTCCACCAGGAGAATGCTGATACCCTCCTGCACGTTCAAGTGTCTGATCCGCTCGTAGATCTGGCCCGTAACGATGGGTGCAAGGCCCATGGACGGCTCGTCAAGCAGCAGCACCCTTGGCCGGGCCATGAGGGCGCGGGCTATGGCCAGCATCTGCTGCTCGCCGCCTGAAAGCGTGCCTGCAAGCTGGGATTTTCGCTGGCCAAGGATGGGAAAGAGCCGCTCCATTTCCTCAATGTCAGCCTTGATCCCGGCCTTGTCCCTCCTTGTATAGGCCCCCAGCACCATATTGTCGCGGACGCTCAGGCCCCTGAAGAGACTCCTTCCCTCCGGTACATAGCCGATGCCGCTCCTTAAGATGCGCTCGGAGCTCATCTTTGTGATCTGCTCGTCTTCCAGCAGTATGTCACCTGAGGCCGCCTTTATCATACCCGAGACGGCACGCAGGATGGTGCTTTTGCCTGCGCCGTTCCCGCCTATTAGGGCAACGATCTCGCCTGCCTTCACGTGGAGCGACACACCCTTGACCGCATGGATGTGGCCGTAATAGGTGTGCAGGTTCGTGATCTTTAACACCCCTACGACCTCCCGAAGATCTCGGTGATCTTGACGCGGCCCATGATGCCCTGCGGCCTGAAAACCATGAGTACCACGAGCAGCGCACCGTAGATGACGTCCTGGTAGCTGGCCAAAGGCCGCAGCACCTCGGGCAGGAGCACAAGCAGCGCAGCCCCCAAAAGAGAACCTGTAATGCTCCCGATGCCGCCCAAGACCACCATGGACAATATCATGATGGAGGTGTGCAAGCCGAAGGTGGGCGGGCTTATGTATGCCGTATAGTGCGCATAGAGGCTGCCCGCCAGGCCTGCCCAGAACGAACTCGTCATGAAGGCGACTGTCTTATAGAATGCAGTGTTGATGCCCATGAAGGAGGCCGTCACATCATTGTCCCTTATGGCTGCCCACGCCCTGCCGACCCTGGACTGCTTTAAGGTATGGACGCTCATGATCATCACGGCAAGGATCACATAGGTCATGATAAGAAACGGCCACTTTCCGCTCAAAACCTTCCCCCACAGCGAAGCGGGAGGTATGCCGGTAAGACCGTCCGGACCGCCGGTAATCCCGAGGTTCATGAAAACAAGGGTGATGATGATCCCGAAGCCTAAAGTGACGATGGCCAGATAGTCATCCTTGACTCTGAGTGCAGGCAAGGCAAGGCATAGACCCAGGGCGGAGGTGATGAGCCCGCTCAGTATGAATGCATCTGCAAAGCTTAAGCCCCTGATCATGAGCAGGCCGCTTATGTATGCCCCTATGCCGAAGAATGCGGCATGCCCCAGCGAGACGAGCCCGGCAAAGCCCACGATGATGTTCAGGCTGAGGCTCAAGATGGCGTATATGCCTATTAGGATGATGACATGCAGGATGTAGACGCTCATTTGCGCGACCCCAGGATGCCCCTCGGACGGATGATGAGCACGAGGACTAACGCAATGAATGCAAAGGCGTCTTTGAAAGACGATGATATGTATGCGGCACCCATGTTCTCGGCCACCCCGAGGACGAGTCCTCCGATGATGGCCCCCGGGATGGAGCCTACCCCGCCCAGGATGGCGGCTGAAAATCCTTTGAGCCCCGGCAGCAGACCCATGGTCGGTGATGTGGCGTTGTAGTAGACGGCCATGAGGATGCCCGCAGCACCGGACAGCGCCGAGCCCAGAAGAAAGGTGACCACATAGGTCAAGTCTGCGCTTATCCCGGAAAGGCGTGCCGCGTCACTGTCCATGGCCACAGCCAGGATGGCCTTGCCGTGCTTGGTGAGGTTGACAAAAAGAGTCAGGATGACCATCAATCCGAATGATACCCCGGCGATGATGAGCTGCAGGTCCGTGATCCGTGCCCCGAATACCCTGTGGCTTGCAGTGATGAAATCAAGGGGGAACGAGCGGTCTTCAGGACCGAAGAGCAGTAAAGCCAGCGAGCTCAGAAAGATGGACGCGCCGATGGCGCTGATAAGCGGTATTAAGGGGTGGGTGCCCCGCAGAGGCCTGAACGCGATCCGCTCCAGGAGGACACCCACCACGCATGCAGATGAAATGCCGGCCAGCACGGCCAGACCCAGCTCGCCGGTTGCGGCGAGCGTGAGCACGGCCCCGAAGGCCCCGAACATATAGATCTCTCCCTGGGCAAAATTGATAATCCCCAGGATACCGTAGATCATGGTGTAGCCAAGGGCGACCAGCGCATACACGCTGCCCACCACAAGGCCGTTCACAAGCTGCTGGATCAGCACATC
>JBEKLI010000110.1:0-6510 GCA_050010275.1 Desulfomonilia bacterium
GCCTGCGCGGGAAACTGAACTTGCTGAATATGCGGCACAAATCGCGTGGCATTCAGATTGACCGCATGCCCGCCGACCGGCACGACAATGGGCACGCCGGCTTCCTGCAACCGCTTGCCGAGGTACTCGACCTGGTGCACGCGGCTGGCGATATACGCGTCGTCCACCATCTCACGGATACCGCGCGCGATCGCTTCCATATCGCGCCCGGCGAGTCCGCCGTAAGTCGGAAAGCCTTCCGTCAGGATGAGGAGGTTGGTCTCCTGGATAAAGTCTATCAGCTCAGCGAAGACCGCGTCTGAATCAAAATCATAGCCTACGATAAAGGCACTGTGAACCATTATCCCATATGACTGTATCTTCTTTATTGCCTCAGCATAATCATACCGCTGATTGATCTCCTTGTGCATTGCCTCCAGGTTTTTTTTGGAAATGGATTCAAACCCGATCAAGATGGCCCCGCACCCGCTGTCCCTCATCAGGCCAAGAAGCTCATCCTCCTGGGAGATATTGATGGAGGCCTGGCACGACCAGTTGATGTTATAAGGCTTGAGGGCTTCAAACAGCTCCCGGGCGAACTTCTTGTTGGCAATGATATTGTCGTCGGCAAAGAAGATGGCGTTCTTCTTTTTATATCTAGATCCGATGCTGTTGATGTCCTGAATCTCCGCAATTACCTGTTCGATGGTCTTACTCCTGATCTTTTGACCGTCAAAGGCATACACCGAGCAGAATTCACAATGGAACGGGCACCCTTTTGTGGTCTGTACGATATTCTGCAGGTATTTCTCTCGTGAAAGGGATGATCTGTCGATAGCAGGAGAAGATTGCAGGTTCGTGAATGCATCTGCCTTGTAGAGCCTCTTCAGGGTTCCTTCTTCGGCATCCTTCAGGAGTGTGTTCCACACATCCTCTGCCTCGCCGATAACCACGCTGTCGCAATGTTGGAGAGCCTCTTCCGGGCACATGGATGGATGTATGCCCCCCAGGACGGTCCTTATTCCTCTATTCCGGAAATTTCGGGATATCGCATAGGCCCTGTTGGCATACATGGTCCTGACACTGATCCCTGCAAGGTTTGCACCCCAGTCATAATCTATCTCTTCGATGTTTTCATCGAACACCCTGATCTCATGGTGTGCAGGTGTTAACGATGCCAGGGTTGGTATAGCCAGGAGATATGAGATGTATCTCTTTGTAAGCAGAAATTCCGCATAGAACTTATAGTCGTAGAAGCTCCTTGACCCATCGGAGCTGTTCTTCGGTATAACGAGTGCGATCTTCATTATAAAATATGCATCCTTTACAGGTATTACGAGGACGCGTTGCCAGACTATCAAACGATGGTTTTGGGTGGCAGAGTCTTGTCTTATCAGGATTCATCCAGGCACGTATTCGTCATGATAAATCAGTGACCCGGCACTACCCTTATAATCCCATAGCAACATGTCCAGGAAATTCCTGAACCTGACCTCAGGTGCGACACTATGCCCGTTCTTTGATAAATGCAATCAACATATGACCCACACAGGCCTGTTTTACTGAACTTTTACACGCCATCTGACATTGGCCTGCTGCTTATGGCTTCAGCAGGCAATAGGCCCTAGCTTGGGGGAGGCATATTGCCTTGAGGAATATAAGGATCATTTCCCTTTCTTCATGGATGAGGCTTACCTTGTGAAATGGATTTGAATGTATCGGCTATCTCTTGGCTGAAAGCCGAGAGTACTCGACTATAGGCATAAGCAAGTGCATGGTAATCTTGTGATCTGATAGGCTCGCTGTATCGTGAATTCTTTGTGATTAAAATCTTTTGAGCCCGTTCATCGGAGACGGACCATTGTACTTCAAGAAAAGCCTGTCCACCAAGGGTGCCATCAAGGCGAATCACCTCAGCGGAAAGTCTGTAATCGAACTGTTTAAATCCTGCCCATGGGAAGATCACCGTATCGGCGCACAGCAATATATTCAGGTTTTGCGCGATTATACGAGGGATAGAGTTCTTTAACGGCTCGGCCCATAGATTGAGCTCGGAGAGCTTATACTCATTATCATTAACCCTTGTCATGATTTGCGGCCGGTTAAGATATCGCGGCAGATCTATGGGATTGATCCCTATCGTGATGATGCTCTCATTTTTACAGGCCTGAGAGTTTTCCATCTGAGGACGTTCAAGGACATTCAAGACATAAAACCTTGAAGGTTGTGAAGTTGCACATCCGTTCAGTATCATTGAAATAATGCAGATGATGATTGAAAGTATCAAGCTCCGTTCGTTCATGATCTTATTCTTCCTTGAATTTTTTATTGCCGCGTAACAACGCTTCAGGATGCCTATTGAGATAGTCGGACAGGGTACGCAATGAATCGGCGGCAGCAGATATATCCTCGAGGGTTTGGGAGAGTTGATGCACTACAGACGAGTCTCCTGAACTCGCATGTTCTAAAGCCTTAAATGTCTTCTCGGCCTGCACCATGGCTGAACGGGCAGCTTCGGACGTTTGCTCGACACTGGCCTTCATAGATGATGAGTTCTTGTCAAAGTTCTGCACCATTTTTCTTGAATCATCCAACGTCCCTTTTATATCAGACGCCATGGGCACAACGTTACTGTTAATATTCTCAATAAGCTTTCGCACATCTTCAAGGGCAAGGTTCAGAGAATGGATGCTCTGCATCAATTCCGGTGATGTCGCAGCACGTTCCATACCATTGATTGCCGATGTCAGTTTATTGATAAGGTTTTCGAGGGGGAGCTTTTCAATGGTCTTGGTGAACTCTTCCAGGCTTGAAGGTATTGTCGGGATCTCGGGATAGGGTATATCGGTCTTGACCAGTTTCGCTTTTTTTTCTGGGTGAAAGTCGAGTTCTACAACGAGCTGGCCTGTGAGCAGGTTCTGTAACTGGAGTTGGGCTTTAAGCCCCTGCCGCAACAGGAGGTTGAAAAAGTCCTTTGAGTCGATCCCGCCTTGGGTCCTTGTAACACTGTGTGTATCAAGTTCGGCAAGGACCGATATGATGACGGACTTCGAATCGGGATTTAGACGCAGGCTGATGTCAGTGACCTTTCCGACCTTCACCCCTTTGAACACGACAGGGGCACCCACATTGAGTCCCTTTACTGACCCTTCGAAAAACATGACAAAGGTGGGCTGCTTGATAAAGTACCTTCCTGCACCGAACGTCATAACCCCGATCATGACGAGGATCACCGCACCTAAGACAAAAGCGCCGATTAATGTTCTGTTTGGTTTCTTGATCATCTCGTCTTATCCCTTTCTCTCGATAGGTAATGACCTCAGCACCTCGAATAGTACTTGGGATCCGAATGCCCCCGTGTGAGGAACGTCTGCACCCTGGGGTCCTGAGAATTCTCCATTAGATTCTTGGGGTTTCCGGAAGCTATTATCGTCTTTGCCCCAGGATCAAGGAAGATTGAGTTATTCCCTATGGCAAATATGCTTGAGAGATCATGAGTGATGACAACCACCGTGGTCTTTTGACTTTCACTGAGTTCAAGAATCAAATCATCCAGGAGGCGGGCGTTTACCGGATCAAGCCCCGCTGAAGGCTCATCAAAAAAAAGGATCTCAGGGTCAAGGGCCATGGCCCTTGCAAGAGCTGCACGCTTCTGCATTCCACCACTTATCTCAGATGGATAAGAATCTTCGAAACCGGTCAGGCCGACGAGAGAAAGCTTGAGAGATACAATTTCACTGATCTGTCTTGAGCTGAGCTCCGTATACTCTTCAAGCGGCAGCGCAATATTTTCCGCCAATGTCATGGAGCTCCACAGCGCATTTCTCTGATAGAGAATCCCGACACGTTTCAATATTCGATTGCGGACATGCGGATCTGCATCCCAGAAACTGATATCATCATAGAATACCCGGCCTTTTGCAGGGGGTTTCAGTCCGATCATGATCTTCAACAGTGTGCTTTTGCCGCAACCGTTACCGCCCATGATAATAAATATATCTCCGCGGGCTATGGTGAAGCTCAAGTCTTTTAAGACAAGATAACTGTCATAGGCCAAGGTGACATCGTCAACCGTGATGTGAACATCATTCTTGGGCAGCTCTTTTGAGGCGTGTGTCATATCTTATATACCAAGAACACTCGTGATGACGGCAAAGATACCGTCTGTAACCACGATTAAGACAATACCCGCAACGACAGCCCTGGTTGCTGCATAGCCTACTGCAGAGGCGCTCCGATCCGCACGCATCCCATGGAAACAACCCGATATGGCAATGAGGATTGCAAAGACTATACTCTTGATCACCCCGATCGAGAAATGGGTAAGGTTGAGCACTGATCGTGTCTGCTCAAAATATTGGGAAAGAGAGATGTCATACATGCCCACACCCACGAACGCACCCCCCATAATCCCCACAATGTCTGCATATACACACAGCAGCGGCATCATCAAAATCAACGCGAGCATGCGCGGCATGACCAAGAATTCCATGGGTGAAATCCCCAGGGTCTTCAATGCATCGATCTCCTCGCCCGCCTCCATTGTGCCGAGCTGGGTGGCAAAAGCAGCGCCGGTTCGACCCATCATGATGATTGCCGTCATCATTGCGCCCATTTCCCGGGCCATTCCGATCCCAACGAGATTTGCAATATAGATCTGGGCTCCGAATATTTTTAATTGGACCACGCCTACAAAGCCAAGGATGAGGCCGACAAGCACACTGATAAGGGATACGATAGGCAGGGCCTGCGGCCCGCATTCGTAGACGAAAAGGCCCATATCTGTTGGGCGGTAGCGGGCGCTCCCCGTGAGAAGCTTGAGAAAGGCCACAAAGGCTTCGCCTATGAACTCAAGAACGCTTAAGAAATAACGAATCGAACCGAATGAACGCTCTCCGATAGAGGCCAGGAAGGATACGTGGGCCCTTTTATCAGGCAGGCCTTCCAGCTCTTTAAACTCCGAAGCAAGTTTTAAAAGACGCACGATCCCTTGTGGAAGACCCTCGATTGCCAGCTTGATCCCGAAGAGTGAACAACGACTCTGCACATGAACGATGAATGCCAGAAGGCTGCTGTCCCAGGCATCAAGCCCTGAGCAGTCGAATGTTATAAGGTGTGTAGCGGGCCGCAGGGCAGCATTATCCATGACCTCATCTGCAGAAGGCAGTTCCTTCCCGATTTTCCAGACTCCTTTCAGTCGGACAAGCAGGGTCTCATCATCTACCCGGCTGAAGCTGACTGCCCCTGGAGAGGGCATCATCTCATTTTGTGTGTTCATGTGTTTTGATATTATAATAATTCCGATCCTCCCAAAGACCATTCATGTGCATATCTTAATCTTAAAATGCACTGATGACTACAACTCGACCTTAAAGATGAAATTCGCGAAGCCTTCCCCTTCGTGGGTCTTGTACCCGGCCTGTATTCCGAATTCAACAGGCAGGAGCGCAAAAAGCACACACTTGTTTGTCAATGTCGCACCTACAGATGTCCTGGCCTTTCTGTTCCATGAATCCCAATCGAACCCGCCGTCCCATCCTGCACCGTAGTCTATAAAGAACGAACCTTTCAAAAGATCGCTATGGTATGTATAGAGACCCACCCCGCCATCGGTATAGATAATCGGGAAATGATATTCGGCGGACATCAGGAGGTTCTTCCGCTTATCAAGATCCCCTTGCGAGTCGTAATCATGATACCCCCTGGGGATACTCAGATCCTTGTTATAGAAGAGGAGGCCATTCTGGGCCTGGTGGGTGAGCGTCAATGCCAGACCCTGGTGTTCGAAATAAGACGGCACATATTGTGTTAGTGAAACAATACCATTATAGCCGGGGATCTCCCCACCCAGGTTTGACAACCCCTTTTCATAGGAAAGGGAGAGATCTTCCCCCCAGGAAGAAACCATGTCACGAGACGCCGAATCCGGCATCCTGGACAGCTTCATCTCACCAAAGAACCCGACCGATTGATCCTCGTCATCTGGGATATTGATCCTCTCATCCAGGCTGCTGAAATACCTCAAGCGGGGTCCTATGCGAAATGATGATGTGATCGTGCTTGGCACTATCTGATGGATGAGATTCATCCCGACAGAGAGCTCACCGCCCCTCTCCCGGTACCAGAAATCTTTGCCGTTACCGATGGTGTTGCCTTCAACCGATGTGTCATATATCCGTGCAGTAAGGGTAGGCCAGAACGATTTGTTGGTGAGATTAATGTCATACCCGGCCCGGTCTGATTTAAACCCATACAGGAGGTTCACGATATAGGAATTTATCCCGACCGGATCGGCCCCCATGAGGAGTACCCCGGCCTGTATCCCCTTTTCATCAGAGCTTACGTAGGGGACATGGATAAATGGCTTGTAAGCCTGCAAGGGAATGCCCTTGGAGCCGGTGAATGTTACCTCCGGCGAATTCGACGGATTCGATGCGGTCCAATGCCAGGGCGCGCATGGCGTCGTTCAGGAGCCAGTATATCCGCACAACTCTCCGATTGAATGCTTGCGGAACCATGGCCGGCCGCCCC
>JBEKLI010000111.1:0-6508 GCA_050010275.1 Desulfomonilia bacterium
CATCTCCACCATAGCGGCACTCTATCCCTCAAGCCTTAAGGACGGCCTGAAGATGGACGAGCGGTTCGTGATCATCAGGCTCCTGGAGATGGATGAAGAATTCGAACGCATGGTCGGGAAGATGGAGAAAGGTTTCCTTGCGTATGTCATCAAGCAGCGGCAGCAGCTGGCAGACATGCACAACTGGCCCGAGGCAGGGGTGTTCGCGTCGCACCGCCACGCCATCGTGTTCGACCTGTTCGAACAGATCGCAACCGTAAAACACAGGGACGGCATGGATCTCAGGGAAAGGATCGATCATTTCATCATCAACCCGGCAGGCGGCTTTGTAGCGATCTTAGGCCTGCTGTTCATCATGTTTTATGCATCGTTTAGTCTGGGAGACCTCATCTCGGGAATGATCGAGCAACCCCTGGATGCGTTCGGGAAGAGACTCACAGATATGACATCGGGGCTTGCCGCTGTTGCCGTATCAGGGCTCTTGAGCGGCATGGCAGCCGGCCTTGGGATCGTTCTGCCTTACCTTATCCCCCTGCTCGTCCTGCTTGCCATCCTCGAGGATTCAGGCCTGCTGCCCAGGATCGCCTTCATGGTGGACGGGATCCTCCACCGGTTCGGCCTGCACGGAAAGTCGGCAGTTCCCCTCATCCTAGGGTACGGGTGCAATGTGCCCGCCATCATGGCAGCCCGCGGCCTTGAATACGAGCGCGACCGCATCCTTACCATGCTCATCATTCCGTTCATCGCATGCTCGGCCAGGACAGTGGTGATCCTGGCCCTTGCAGGCAAATACCTGGGCGCCGCCTACACTACTGCCATTTACTTCGGCAACATCGCCGTCGCCCTTTGTGTTTCGTTCCTCCTGTCACGGCTGCAGGTCGACATGGCTCCCGGCATCATCATGGACGTGCCGCCGCTGAGGAGGCCCTATCTCCATCTGGTGGCCAAGAAAGTATGGTGGAGGCTTCGCGAGTTCCTCACCCTTGCCTGGCCGGTCATCGTCATCTCGAGCCTGGCTTTGGCATTTATCACGCATATCGGGATGGACAAGCCGGTGAACACTGTCCTGTCTCCCATCACATCGGGAATCCTGAACCTCCCCGACCAGACGGGCATCACGCTGTTCCTGGGCATCTTCCGCAAGGAGCTCACCTTAGTGATGCTTAACCAGGCGCTTCATACCTCAGATGTCTCGTCCGTCCTGTCTCATGGCCAGATCCTCGTGCTCGTAGTCTTTACGGTCCTGTATATCCCCTGCATTGCAACCATATCCACGCTCTGGAAAGAGGGTGGTTGGAAGATCGCCCTGTACTCCATGCTCCTGAACACGACCGTTGCCATTGTCGTTGCCGGCAGCCTGGCACATATCATGAATATTTTGTAAAGGCTCATGCCTGATAACATCCTGAGGTGCGTCCATGTCAGTGAAGGGAAGATCTCCATCGAAGATTATCCGGGTCAATCCTCGCCTCCAGCGGGTGGTAGGACTTGCCTCCCATCTTTTTACGAGGTAGTAATGAATAAACAGGTCCAAGGAGGGATTCTCATGTCCCGTGAACATTCATGGTGGCTGTGGGTGTGCATGCTGGGCTTAAGCCTGCTCGCGTGCTGCGGTTCGAAAGATGTTAAACTCATCGATATCAGTTATGGGGACAAAAACATGTCGAACAGCATCCTGGTGGTCTATGGCACATGGGCAGGCTCAACGGCAGAGGTTGCGGACTTCATCGGCAAGACTTTTGCTGAAGGCGGCGCAAGGGTGGATGTCAAGCCCGTGCAGTCGGTAAAGGTTTTGGCCGGGTACCATGCCGTGGTCATCGGCAGCGCCATCAGGACCGGTAAGGTAAAACCCGATGTAATGGATTTCGTGAAGGACCACAGGACCGAACTCCGGAAAATCCCTACGGCCTATTTTATTGTCTGCATGACCATGAAGGACGACACACCCGAGAACCGGAAGACCGCGGGTGCCTATCTGTACCCTCTACGCGATCAGGTCGCTCCGGTGGATGTCGGGCTGTTTGCAGGGAAAATGGACTATTCGAAGCTGGGCTTTTTTGCACGCATGGCTGTTCAATACTTCGTCAAGGTGCCCGAGGGTGACTTCCGAAACTGGCATGACATCAAGATCTGGTCCCAGACTCTTTTACCCAAACTGGCAGCCAAGCCCGGCCAACAATGAAGCAATCCCGCCAGTAAGAACATAAAAAAGAAAAGGGGAAGACCATGAAAAGGCTCAAGGTGGCATCCGTACAGATGGTTTCCAAGAACAACGATTATGAGGGAAACGTCTCAAGGGCGCTCGTACTCATCGAAGAGGCCGTGGAAAAGGGGGCGAAGCTGATACTCCTTCCCGAGGCGGCACTCATCGGCTATGTGTTCGATGACTCGCTGTGGGCCATGGCCGAACCGATTCAGGGCAGGACTTTCACGTGGCTCAAGGGGCTGTGCAAAGCCCACGATGTGTTTATAGGCACCTGCATCCTGGAAAAATCCGGTGAGGATTTTTATGACACCTTCATCCTGGTCGGGCCCGGGGAGCATGACTTCTGGTTGCACCGCAAGATCGAGCCTGCAAGCTACGAGGCATATTTCTTCGCAGGAGGGGGACTGAACCCGAACGTCTTTGCCACCCCCATAGGCCGGGTCGGCGTCTCCATCTGCTTCGACTCCAGCAAGACCCACACCATATCCAGCCTGATCGATGGCATGCCGGAGATCCTGCTCAACACCTATTCCTGCCCCGGGCTCCCCTGGTTCATCCTGCCGGGGCACAGAAAAAACTGGGTGGATGTGTATGAAAAGACGGCTGCCATCTACACCGGCATCCTGCCGGTGCCGATGGTTATCTCCAACAAGACCGGGACCTTCGAGTCGCCGGTACCCGGCTTGCCCCTGCTGCGGGCGAATGCGGAGTTTGTCGGCCGCTCGGCCATTGTGGACAGGAACGGCCGCGTCCTTTCATCATTGAAGCAAGGACCGGGCGTCCTCGTGGAAGAGGTGGAACTCGGCCGCAGAGAAGACCCCCGCATAAACAGGGAAAGGCTCCCACGGGGACGTTGGCTTCTGCCATACACCGGTCTGATAAAGGTGCTGATGGAATTCTCCTACCTCTCGGGGAAGATCCGGTACAGATTCAGCAAAAAGCGAAAGGCGGCTGCAAAGGGGATAGCCAGTAGGTAGATAAGGGTTTTGCTCTGCCCGCACCTGCCTATGTGCCGTGTTTCTCTGCCATGGGTCTGGCGACAAGCAGTATCTGGAGGCTTATGGGGTTATAAACCAGGTGATACCCGAGGTGTTCAAAAAACCGGCTTGAGCCGTAGAGCACGCCCCAGCGTGTTCGGTCGATGTCGAAATGTGCCTCGATCTTGATAAATCCTTCCTGCAGGGGGCTCGCTGTTGCGAGGAACTCAATGTCGTTTCTCAGCCCCCGCATCTCGAAAATCCCATGCACCCTGAAATTAGGGAGGCTTGACGGCACCTCTTCAATCTGATCTGCGGATCTGATCGTGAAGAAGGCTTTTGGGAAAAGCCTGACAAAAAAGAAGTCTTCCGACATCAGATGTGCGATCAGGTTCGGCTGGAGAGGGTCGCCGTCAAGGTCGATGTCCTTTATGGATGTCATATCTATCTCAAAAGCGCCCTCAATCTTGCCATCCCTGATGCCGATCTCACCCGAGTACAACCTGAGAGTCCCGTGATGCGTTGTATTCCTGTTCCGTCCGAACCAGTGAATAATGCTCTGCTCGGTGTCAACTAAATACCACGTGTTTTCGGACGTCATGGCCGGTTCCACCCTGTCAACGATCCCGATATCTTCACCCTCGAGTTCGTAGCCGGATGCCTTCCAGCCCTTGAGCCCGCCTTGCAGTACGCTTACATCGCGGTAGCCTGCCCCAACGAGCTTTTCCGCTGCAGTAGCCGCCTCCAGGGATTGGTCGCTCAATCCGTAAATGACGATCTCAGAGTCCTTTTCGGGTATGAGCCTGGCAATATTGTCAAGGAAGATTATCTCATACACGCACACGTTTATGGCACCAGGCAGATGGACAATCCTGAAATGATCGTCCACCATAACGTCGATGAGGACAATCCGGTCCCTTTCCTTGAGACGGTCGTACAGGATCTGGGGCGATACTATTCTGCTCGTCATATGGTACTTACCTCTATTCCTTTGATAACCCGCATTTCGGAACAATCAAGAGGCGTTTCCGGCTGCCTCCAGCCCTCTTTTTTTGCATGGCAAAGATCCCATTTCATTTTCTAAAGTAAATAAACTACCCCGCCGCAAGCAGCGGGGTATTCAGAAGAGCGCTAGTTGACGATCTTCATGAAGCTTCTGATATTCCTTTCCCTGGTTCTTTACATAGTTACCTATCGTATCTTCATTGCCATGCTTGCCTACTGTGCTAGCAAAATACGCATCCGTCCACCGACCTTGTGCTGAAAACGGATTTATTAAAAAGACTCTTCGCTACTTATCCTTGAACTTCGGTTCGCGCTTGAGTGTAAAAGCGGCTACGCCTTCCTTCTTGTCCTTGCGTGCATAGCACGTCCCGAACTGCTCGCGCTCGAACTTCATGGCGGTGTGGAGGTCCATGGTGATCCCTTCGTTCACTGCCCGAAGCTCCGCTTGAGCGGCGATCCGGCTTTTCGCGGCTATGGTGGTTGCGAGCTTCATTGCCTCATCGACAACGGTGCCTTTCACCACTGCCCTGCTCTTGACAAGACGTTTCTGGGGATTATTATTTATTGTACGGATGCGCAAATATCGTTCTGAGGTCAGGTTGCGTTAAGGCTGGGCAAAGCAAGTCGTGGCGTGGCAGGCACGGCAAGGCAAGACGTGGTGGGGTCTCTTGAGGGCTGGATTCAATAAGCCCGTTTGACTTAATGACCCTCACAACCCAGCCCCCCGACCAACACTTTGCGCATTCACAAAGGGCGGGCTTTCATGGCCCGCCCTTTTTCTGCATGAGGTCCTGCCTCTGCTTATTTCATTCATTTCACCCATGGTCAAACCTTCGGTTTTACCCATACCGCCTAAGAATCTTAAATCAGGATCAGGCCTTCTTGAAGTGCTTCAGTACAGCCCTTAAAAGTGAAGCACTGTGCCCTAGCTGGATATAGGCCTCATCCGGGGTCATGTCTCTATTATCCGCCAGCAGCTTATACCCTAGTTTGCGGCTTATGTTTGCTATCCTTGCGATCTCTCGTGCAAGGTCGGCTTCGAACCGATTATCCCTTAAGGTGATGGTATACATGTGCCTGATTATCTTTTCAGGGTTGTCGAGTATGGTCTTTTCCTCCACACCGTCATTAGCCTGATGATGTTTTGTGTTGAATTCATCATTGGGAATGTTGTGAAGCGGGTTGGACAGGTCGCCAATATAGTGAGCGGCATAGGCCATATGGTACTCGCCGTATTTACCCGAAGCGGAGTTCTTTCCATATTCCCGAAGTGCGGCAATTATTGCACCATAGAGATGCCCTTGAGCATCCGCTGCCTCATCCGTCTTATTATACCGTTTAGTCTGGTCGAGCACCATCTGCGGTGTGACCTCAACTTTTTTAGTATTATCATACCAGTGGTTATAAGACTCGACATTCCCGGCCTTTATCTTGGCTATGTCGGCGCCCGCTCCATTGAACCAGTATTCATAGCCCGCCGCTTTCGCAATGCTTATATGGGTTTTGTCGTGCCAGGCCTGCGCTTGATCGGCCAGCATCATCAGACAGCAAACAAGAAATACCCTGCGTGCATACTTTTTCATGTTTCACCTCTATAAGCGCAACAGCCTTGCACCCTTGTTGAATCCTTTTCAAGCCGCCTCCTGATTTTTAAGTCAGGCTATTGTCAAGCGGCCTTGATGAAACCCAAAAAGGTGAAGGCTATGGACAGGCCGAGTCACTCCCGCAAGGAGAGAGATGATTTTATGGAGAAACTACGTAAAAAAGTAGGACAGATTTTCCCTCGTACTGCTAAGGAGTTGTTCCTGCCTCTGACTTCTTTTTTGTTTCAGCTACCTTGAAATATGTATCAATATGCTCAAGGAGCACCTTTGCCTTCCTTCTGGCCACTTCGTTTACAAAGGTCTTATCTACATAGGTATTTGCCGGTGTTCCGATGACCTGCTCCAGGGTCTTCTTAAACAACTCCCTGTCCTGTATCCGGCACGCGTAAAACTTGGCATACATGACATGGATGGTAAAAACGCTGTTGCCTGAGTAAGTAAAGGCCTTGTCGAACTGTTCCTTGGCCTTCTCAGGGTCGCCACCTTCTGCCTTGGGCCGGTTTGCATACAAGGTCCCCAGCACCGCATGTGCGGTGCCGTTGTTATATGACTCATCGAGCGTATTGAAAAACTCCAGCGTCAGCGCCCAAGCCTCTTTTGCAGCCACGGGATTGTAACTGGCGCGAGCATCGCAGTTGAAGCCGTGCCACAGATAATTCAAGGGACTATTATGCTCCGGGCAGATTTGTTTATCCGGCACGTCAATCCCCAAAAAT
>JBEKLI010000112.1:0-6471 GCA_050010275.1 Desulfomonilia bacterium
ATGGATACCATCCCTTGTATGATTTCTTTGTACGGGCTGCACATACTTAAGTTTATCAGACCGCATGGACCTTGTTCAACGTACGGTCTTGGCGATGACGTACCATCCGTCTTCAGAGTCGGATTCCGTTTCCACCAACAGATGCATGATTGTGAGGCCGGGGAATGCCCTCTTCAGGTCATCCAGGTCAACAAGCTCAAACTTCTTCTTGTTGTTCAGGTAGGCTTCCGGCGTCAAGGCATTGGACTCATAGTTATCTTTTGTCCTTCGTGAGATTTTGTCCAGTGAATATTTCTGCGAGCAGGATGTCTGCTGGATGAGCAGAGTCCTCCCATGTTTGGCTGCAACCTCTGCCGCCCGCTTGCGAAGTGACTGGGTGATAAAGGTGGCATCCAGGATCACACCCTTGCCAAGAGACGCCAATTCTTCCGCTTTTGCGAACATGGTATCATAAACGAGCTTTCGCTTATCCATATTGGAGGCAACCTTTTCATCGAAGATGTCTTCATCCTTCAAGACCTCCTTGCGGATGATATCGGTCCTGAGCATGGTGTAACCCTTAATCCGCGCTATCACCTCCGTGGTCTCGGTCTTGTTCGTAGCAGGCAACCCGCAGGCAATGATCACCATCCCATCTGTGATCTCTTTATCGATAAATGCCTTCAAAGGTTCTCTCACCGTATACACCTCTTCACATCAATTCACTTGAGAAAGGCCTGCCTAAGAGAAGAGATTCTTAGGAATAGGCCTTTCTGAAAAATCCTTATATGCCAAACTGATCGGCAACACAATCCGCGACCTGTACGCTACCCATGAGTACAGGCTGCTGATGGCAGTCGGACCCGCCCGTGGCCAGCAGTCCCTCGGTGCGAACGAATCCCAGGTAGAAGGAAGCTGTTTGTATATCGTGCCTGGTATGCCAGCACTCGATGCCG
Organism: Desulfomonilia bacterium; assembly: GCA_050010275.1. GTDB lineage: Bacteria > Desulfobacterota > Desulfomonilia > UBA1062 > UBA1062 > MWEI01. Next base: position 936 of record JBEKLI010000112.1, read on the forward strand.
TCGATGAGGGGAAGCATCGCAGCTAAGATCATTTCCTTTTGTTCTTCAAGAGATCCGGCTAAAACCGCCAATGAAGTGCCGTTGGGGTCATTGGGGTGGGCAAGTACAAGTTTTCCCCCGGCGCCTCTGATCAAGGCCGAAGCCTCCTGAAGTGACAATGGCATCTTGGGTACATCACACCGGGTAAGATACCGGTCGAATGCCTCCTGCTTGGTGGCCACGATCCCCTTTGCTATAAGATAGTTGGCGATATGAGGCCTGCCGAAGGAGCCGTCCACACCGGCCTCTATGGCATCCATGTCCTTTGTTGTGAATAATGCCCTGCCTTCTTTAAGGAATTCCTCATTGATGTTCTCAAGAATTTTCTCGGCCCGCTGCCTGCGGTAACTGCGCAAGGCATACAACTTGTCAATGAGTGCCTTGTTCCTGATGTCAAAGGCATATCCGAGAAAATCGAGTGAGGCGGCCTTGCCCTTTGTGTAGTGCGAATGGGTAAAAGTCACGTTCAGTTCAACGCCTGTGAGGTACTTTATCCCATGGATCTTGGCGAGCCGACGGGCCTCCTCCTGGCCTTGGAGCGAGTCATGGTCCGTGATGGAAATCAGAGAGATGCCGAGTCTTTTAGCCTCGGGGAAGATCTGCTCCAGGGGCCACTTTCCGTCGGAGCCGTTCTTGGAGTGTATGTGCAGGTCAATCTTCACGGCTTACGTACTCATGGGCAAGATCATAATATTTCCTTGCAGTATTAAGCGCCGTAGCCTTTGTTGCCGCATCCAGACCGGCATCGTCAAGCATGAAGGAGGTGACCTTGGCGCGCACATAAGCCCGGTAGACCTTGTAGAACTTCAATACTTCACGAAGGCCTCTATCATCGGATTCTTTTATATATGCTTCTACAAAGGCATTGCCGAGCCTTGTAAAGCCGTTGTAGTCGAGGTCCATGGAAAGGAAGGCCACATCCGATGCCACATCCCCATACCGGAAACGCTCGTTGAACTCGATACAGTCAAAGACCGAGATATGAGGGCCATCCACGCAGATGTGATGCAAATGCAGGTCACCGTGGCACTCCTTGATGCAGCCTTGCGCTACCCTGTCATGAAATACAGAAGTCTTATTTTTAAGGAAGTCCATGCTCCAGGTCTTGATGGAATCATAGGCCCTCTTTGCTATGGGGCCGCCTATATACTTCTCTGTCTGGTCGAAGTTTTCGACTATGTTATGCACGATGACTTCAAGGCTGCCGAAGGGGCGTGACGTATCGTCGCTCGGGATGGTGCCGTAGACATGCGCCAGGTGAGCGCCAACGCGCCTGAGCTCTTCCTCACCCGCCTTGCCCTGGGCAAGGAGCCTATAGAGCATGTGATCTTCGCTGATGCGTCGCATCTTGAGGGCATATTCGACAATATTTGATGAATCCCCGATGGCGAATGTGCCTCCGGCCCCTGATATGGGCACAACCGCCAGGTAGACATCCGGGGAAAACCGCTTATTGAGGCGTAGTTCCTCCTCGGTGTAGAACTTGCGTTTGTCCAGAGTGGTGAAGTCAAGAAAGCCGAAATCGACCGGCTTCTTGAGCTTGTATACGTTCTCATCACCGATGAACACCCAGGAAATGTGAGTCTGGACCAGTGAGATTTTGCCGGGTTTCTCGGGATATGCACCAGGATCCTGCAAGAACTCAATGAGATTCTCTGGAGCCATCGAGCCTCCTTCCTGCAAGCTGCCCGCAGGCAGCCAAGATATCCTTGCCCTTCTCCTTGCGGAGCATCACGGTATAGGGGCTGTCCTTCAAGCTCTCTTCGAATGCCTCAACGCACTTTGCGTCCGGTGCCTCAAGCCCGCAGCCGGGCCAGGGGTTGAAGGGTATGAGGTTCACCTTGGCCCTGAGCCCGTGCAGTACCTTGATGAGTCTGCGTGCATGCCCGGCACTGTCATTGAGGCCCTTGATGAGCACATATTCTATGGTGATGCGCCTTCGGTTCGGCAGCTCGTATGCCTTCAGTGCCTGGATGAGCTCTGCAAGGGGATATTTTTTATTGATGGGCATGATGAGCGAACGCGTCCTGTCGTCCGGTGCATTGAGGGAGATGGCAAGACCCGCCTCGGTGTCAGAGGCGAGGTTTTTCAGGGCAGGTGCGATGCCGCAGGTGGATATGGTAAGGCGTCTCTTGGATATCTGCGGCCCATAAGGGTCGGTGATGATATTCGCTGCCTTGATCACGTTGTCATAGTTGAGCAGGGGCTCGCCCATGCCCATGAAGACCACGTTCCTTATCCGTCGGTCAGGGTATGCGTGGATAGGGAGGAGGACCTGGGAGACGATTTCACCGCTTGTGAGGTGCCGGGTGAACCCCAGGGTGGCAGTGAAGCAGAAAGTGCACCCCATGGCGCAGCCCACCTGTGATGAGACGCACACGCTCCAGTGGTCCTTCTCGGGGATGAGCACGCTCTCTATGATGCAGCCGTCATCAAGCTCATAGGCGAGCTTCTCCGTTCCGTCTTCGGATACCTGCTTGCCCACGACCTTGGGGTATGCTATCTCGGCGGACGCAGCGATCTGCCGGCGCAGATCCTTGGGCATGTTGGTCATCTGCGAGATCTCTCTGATACCCTTGCCGAAAACCCACGTGAAGATCTGGGAGCCGCGGTAAGGCTTGTCCGTGAAGCATGCTACGAGTTCCTGCCTGTCGCAGTCCAGAAGGTTGAGCTTCTGAGGTGCATGATGGGCACCTTCATCCGTTCTGTGCCCATAAATGTTTTTTGTAGAGAGGGTCATCGCTGGATCCATAGTATTCGCTGAATTATTCTCCATTGTATCTGATATGCTCATATATCAAAAACTGGCGCGCCCGACAGGGATCGAACCTGTGACCTTAGGCTCCGGAGGCCTACGCTCTATCCTACTGAGCTACGGGCGCAGATGTTTCAATTCTTGCTCATCAAGCGCTCAACCGCCTTTTCGAGACCTTTGAGCGTTATCTCGAACATGGGGAATATCTCCTGGATCGCTTCCACCGTCTGTGTGTGCGACCAGGTATATTCATACTTGGGGTTGAGCCATACACTATGTTTGAACGTCCTGGCAAGGAATTCAAGCATCATTATGCTCGGGTCCGTCTTTGTGTTGTAATAGATGCTCCCGTTGCGGCTTAAGAGTTCGTAGGGGGCCATGGATGCATCACCCACGATGATCAGCCTGGTCTCAGGGTCAAATCGTGTGAACTCATCAACCACGACGGGCTTATCGTATCGTTGAGGGTCTTTCCATACGCGATTGTAAATAGTGTTATGGAAATAGAAGATCTTAAGGTCCTTGAACTGGTTCTTGGCATGGTTGAAAAGCACCTGCACCACATTGATGTAGGGGTCCATGGAGAACCCTCCGTTGTCTATCATGAGGATTATCTTAAGCTTGTCCTTCAGCGACCGGTCAAAGATGATCTCGATCTCGCCGGCGTTTTTCATGGTCTGGTAGATGGTCTCATCGATGTTCAGGTGGTCCTTGGGCCCGGCCGGTGTCATGTGTCTAAGCCTCTTCATGGCATCAGAGATCTGGGAGGGCCCGAGCCTGGCGTCATCGGTGTAGTCCTTATAGCGCCTCTCGAGGGCTACCTTCACAGCCGATTTGTTGCGAGACTGTCCGCCTACACGCATACCGCCCGGGTGATAGCCGGAGTGTCCCACAGGCGAGGTGCCACCGGTGCCGATCCACCGGTTGCCCCCGTCGTGCTTCTCTGTCTGCTCGGCAAGACGCTGGCGAAAGTACTCCTCGAGCTGTTCGGGGGTGAGCTTGTTCAGGGTTGCTTCATCGATACCCAGGAACTCGGCCATGGCCTTAGGTTCTTTGAGCCACTCATCCAGCAGGGCCTTTATGGCCAGGTCTATCTCGGCGTAGGCCTCAGGACTCAGTTCGGCACCTTGGAAGTAGTGGGCGAATACGCGGTCGTAGGTGTCGAAATGACGCTCGGTCTTGATAAGGACGGCCCTGCTCACTGAATACAGGTCGTCCAGCGAGATTATGCATCCTTTGTGCAATGCCTCCTGGAGCCGTAAAAAGCTCGACGGCGAGATGGGGACGCCCCTGTCTCTGAGCAGATAGAAGAACTCCGTGAACATTCTATGCCTTTTCGTCCTTGTTCCTATGTGCCGGTGATCTGCCTCTGTACGATCTTGAAATCCTCACTTTTCTTAAACAGTACCCCCAGGTAGGGGATATCATTCCTGGAGAGATACTTGGGGTCGAAGTCTTGGTCCATAAGCAGGATCCTGATCCAGTTGATGAGTTCCCTGGTGGCGGGCTTCTTCTCGATACCCCTGACATTCCGCAGGCGATAGAAGGTCTCGATGCAGGCATCTGAAAGCCTCTTATTAAGATCCGGGAAGTGGGCATGCACAATGGCGTTCATCATCTCGGTATCCGGGAAGGCGATATGATGGAACACGCACCTGCCCAGGAAGGGGTCAGAGAGGTCCTTCTTGGCATTGGATGTAATAATGATGATGGGTCTGTTTTTTGCCTGATAAGTCTTATCGATCTCGATGATGTCGAACGACATCTGGTCGAGCACGTCCAACAGGTCGTCCTGGAAGTCGGTGTCAGCCTTGTCGATCTCGTCGATGAGCAGCACGACCTTGGCCTGTGATGCAAAGGCCTGGCCGATCTTTCCCATCTTGATGTAGTGCTCAATGTTGCTCACGTCACGATTGGAGTCACCGAAGCGGCTGTCGTTCAGCCGCGTCAGGGTATCGTACTGATACAAGGCCTCGATTGCCTTCATGCTGGATTTGACATTCAGTATGATGAGCGGCATTGATAAGTTTTCCGCAATTGCGTGCGCCAGAAGGGTCTTGCCCGTACCTGGCTCGCCCTTGATGAGTAAAGGCATCTCGAGCTTGATGCTGGCGTTCACGATCTTCGATAGCTCAGGGTCGAGAACGTAATTCTTGCTGCCGGTGAATTCATGGTTCTGCATGCGTATGCTCCTGAAGCGTGAATTTAGCCTTCCTGTCATAGCATACTATCAGTGATCAGTGAACAGCGATCAGATAGTGATGAGTGAATAGTGGTGAGAATCGGCCTGTAGGAGCGGCTTTAGCCGCGTGACACTTTGCCGTAACGAGGAGATCGTGTAGCGCCTGAAGGCGCTCCTACAAAGGTGGATCATACCCATACATCGCATGCTTACGCCCATTTTGTGACCTCGCATTGACTGTTCATGGTGTTTCCGATAGAAATAAGGCTCTGAAGTCAGTGTATAGAGGAGATTTATAATTGGGCAGTAATAGTGAGTACCAGCCGCCGGACACCCTCTTGAAGCGGTTATGGCTCTTTCTCACCAAGGCCAAGGACGACGCGGTGATAGCCGACGCGTTCCCCGAGCTGGCCGACACGGGGTTCGACCCCGTCGAGGTGCTGATGGGTAACCTGTTCGAGCCATCACACTATGTACAGACAGAAGGAGAGCCCGATGTCGGAACTGGTACAGCTGCTGCTCAAGCTCCTGGAGAAGGTCCCCTGGCTGAGTGAGGCCGA
>JBEKLI010000113.1:0-6450 GCA_050010275.1 Desulfomonilia bacterium
CAGGTTCGACAGATCCCCGGTCACTTCGACGAGACGATCAAGGGCGTCGAGAAGAAGGTGAAAGAGCTGAGGCCGTGTCTCGAGGATGCCATCACCGGCCAGGACATGTGGGCGGCGTCTCATGCCATTGAGGCCTTAGGTCGGTTCAAAGATGAGCAGGCCAAGGCAAAACTCCTTAATCTATTAACATGCGGATCAGACTTCCTGAGGATATCCGCAGTGAAGACTATTGCCGGGTGGGCAGAGGAGGCTCTGGCCGCAGAGCTTGAACCGTATCTTGATGACCCGAACCCGGATGTGGCGCGGGCCATCGCGGATGCCATCGACAGGCTTCAGGAGGTAAGCTTCTAAAGATGCAAGCCCACATTCTCGACCGTATAAAAAACATCGAAGAGCTCCCCACGCTTCCGTCGGTGGCATTAGAAGTCTTGAGCCTGGCACATCAGTCCGACGTATCCATCCAGAGCATTGCCGAGTGTATCCACAGGGACCCCCCCCTGGCCACCAAGGTGTTGAGGATGTCAAATTCGGCTTTCTATCGAAGGGGAGACCGGCAGATAGAGACCCTTCACCATGCCATCATCTTTCTGGGATTGGCAGAGATTATCAACATCACCACCTCACTGTCGGTATTTTCCGCCCTCAAATCCAGAAAGGCCCAAGAGGTCTCCATCAGGGAAAACTTCTGGGACCACAGCGTGGCCACCGGCCTGATTGCGAGGCATATCGACAAGAAGCTCTCTATGAGATCCATGGGCCGCGAGTTCGTCGCCGGTCTGCTGCACGATATCGGCAAGATCATCCTCGACCAGTACTTCCATGAAGAATTCATGGCAGCCTATAACATGTCCTTGGACAAGGACATGTCCATGTACGAGACGGAGATGGAGGTCTGCGGGACCAACCATATGGAGGTCGGTTATTATGTGGCCAAGAAATGGAACCTCCCCGACTATCTTGCAGATGTGATCTTGTGGCACCATCAGCCGTCCCAGGCGACACACCGGGACATGGCTGCACTCATCTCCATTGCGAATCTCCTGGCAAAGGCCAAGGAGATGTCCTGCGGGGGCGACAGGATGTCATTCATCCTCTCGGATGAAGAGGCATGGCAGGTCTTGAAAGAGAGGGGTCATGCAGTTGAAGCCCTTGATATAGAGCGGATAACGTTCGAGATGGAGACTATCGGTGATCAGGTGAAGCACTACATCGACACGGTCATGGAGCCCATAGGGGCGGAGAAAGCCAATGGATGAGAGTCTAAGCGGCACATGCCCGAAGATGACCGATGAGACCTTCATCCTGTTGAGGGACTTCATCTACGAACAATCAGGCATCTACTTTGCCGACAATAAAAAGGGCCAGCTTGAAAATAGGCTTGCTATGAGATTGAAGGCCAACAATCTCTTAGATTATGATAAATATTACTACCTGCTCAAGTATGATCCCCAGGCAGGCAGGGAGCTGAGGGCACTGTTTGACTCGGTCACCACGAATGAGACCAGTTTTTTCAGGAGCCCGCCACAGATACAGGCGTTCCAGGAGAAGGTGCTGCCCGAGATCATCACCCGTAAAAATAAACAGCAAGACCGCATGATCCGTTTCTGGTCGGCCGGGTGCTCCACCGGCGAGGAACCATACACTATAGGCATCGTGATCAAGCAGGTCTTAAACGACAAGAACTCAAACTGGGACATCAAAATCGTTGCCAGCGACATCAGTGAAAAGGCGCTCCGTTCGGCCAAAGCCGCCATATACAGCGACTATTCGCTGAGGGCAGTGGCGCCTGAGGTAAAACAGTCATTTTTTACACCGGACGGGAACTCATATCGTATCATCGAGGATGTCCGTAACCTGGTGGATCTCCAGTACCTCAACCTCAATGACGCCAAGCGGGTCCAGATCATGAGGGGCTTTGACGTGATCTTCTGCAGAAACGTGCTTATCTACTTCGATGATGAAGCCAGGAAGCGATTCGTATCACAGCTCTACGACAGCCTCAATCACGGTGGTTATCTCTTCATCGGCCACTCTGAATCTTTGCACAACATTTCACGGGCCTTCAAGCTGGTCCATTTCCCTGGTGCCCTGGGGTATAAGAAGGAATAGGGGGGGTCTTATATATGGCTACAATCCTGATTGTTGATGACTCAAGCACGGTAAGGAAGTTCCTCGCACATACTTTAAAGACCAAGAACTTCCGGTGCATTGAGGCCTCGGACGGCTTCGACGCACTGGAAAAACTGGCTCAGAATCCGGAGATCAGGCTCATCATCTGTGACCTGAACATGCCCAACATGGATGGCATTGAATTCATCAACACAGTGAGAAATGATCCCCTCTATATAGATCTCCCCATCATCATGCTCACCACCGATGGTACACCGGAGAATAAAAAGCTCGCCTACGATACCGGTGCGAATCTCTACCTTGTAAAGCCATCACCTGCGCACATCATCCTGTTCAAGGTACAGAGCCTTCTTCAGGCAGACGGGTAAAGTCATCCGGACCCCCCATCCCGAGACCTGCCCCGGTCTCTGTTCTGATCTTCCGACCATTACCGAAAGAGTACAACCCATGCCTGCGAGTAGACCCTGGTTTACAGGTGAGAGGTTAATCCTGTAGGAGAGGCTTTAAGCCGCGACGGCCGTGCCACCCAAGATTTTTCTTCTATCCTGGCCACCCGCCGCAGGAATAGCTTGTTGGAGCTTATTTGTGTTGAGTTTTTCTTGATTCTCTGCGTTTAGAAATTTCTTCAGGAAAATACTTGGTTTTTAGAGGAACTTGCCCTCCAGGTTGAGAAGTAAGTTGCCACTCTTTTCCAATTTGATCAGTCCAATTAATCAACTCATAATCTTTAAAAAGGAGATAATATTCAAGCTCATTTTCATTTCCCCAAAACATCCGATACCCTTCTGAATTGAGTCTTTGCTCTAAACCAACTTCTTCTGCCATCTGTCGATTCATTGAAAGTTTAGGCAATGATTTTGCTTTCCTCACAAATTGAAAACTTATTTTATCCCAGAAATACCATATCGCTGATATTCCACCTAAGATAGTACAGATGCTAAGAATCCATGCCATAAGTTAAATAGCTCCAACGGTGCGCATCAGCGGCGCGGACAACAGCCCGCGCCCGCCTGTATGCGCTAGTTAGGCGATTCTTTTTTCTTTGACTTCCCTAATGATTCGTCGCACACATCCATCATCACATAACTCATATAAAGGGCGTTTCTGAAGAAGGCGAAAGAACAAGAGGAGATCTGCTCCTTGAAGTTCATCCATATATATTTTTTGAATGCCCGGTATGAGTCCCTGGGCTTCTATAATTGAACATGCTTCTGCTACCTCCTCACTTGAATTAAGACCAAGTACACCCGCTCTTAACATACCATTCATGTCGGATGTTGTTACTGAATTAACTAAATCTCTGTATTGGCTGACCACACCATGTATTCTCTTTATCCTTTCCTCTTCAGTTTTTCGACGGAAATCCTCTTCTCTTTCTATTTCATGACGTTGTATATCTTTTTTCATAAGTTGTTTGCCACGCTGAACACCAGCAAAGTAGATAAGAACATAGATAATAATCGCTACAACAGTTAAGAAAATATCAAGAGTTAACATATGTAATCCTAATTACCTAACAGGATAAAAGAGAGCAAATGTGGAAAAATGGAAGTCAGGGCAATATTCATGTCTTAAGAAAAATGTAAAAGGTTTTATCTTCGCCTCTCCTTCAACTAAATCAATACAAACTCACAACTCTAAATTATATTATACAGGAAGCCAAATAAATGGTCAAGAAACCTCTCTTTGATCTTACTCTTAGGGAATCTATTGGCCGTTCCCGCCCTCAGGCTGCTCATCACCCGGTGCGGCAATGCTCCTCAACGCCACTTCCACGGGCTCGGGGCACTCGAGGACCTCGCCGTGTTCGGGTGCGGTGAGGTCTCTGAGGCGGTTGGCGGACGGAAGGATGCGCGACTCAAAGGAGCCGAGCGCTGAATTGTAGGACTCTGTTGCTTTGGCAAGCCCGTCGCGGATCTTGTCGAAGTGTTTCACAAAGGTCTTGAGCCGATCGAACAGCTCGACGCCGGTTTCCCAGATCTTGTGCGCGTTCTCGGATGCGCTCTGCTGCTGCCAGCTCATGGCAACGGAGCGCAGCAGTGCAATGAGGGTTACCGGCGTTGCAATGAGAATCTTTTTTTCGATGCCGTCTTCGATGAGGGTCTTGTCCTGGTCCAAGGCAGCGCTGAAAAAGGCCTCGCCGGGCAGGAACAGGACCACGAAATCGGGTGTGGGGGTGAACTGCTTCCAGTATTCCTTTGAGGCAAGGGCATTCATGTGTTCCCGCACGGATCTTGCATGCCTGCTAAGGTTTGTAGTCTGAATAGCAGGGTCTGTTGACTCATATGCCTCCAGATAGGCCCGCAAGGGAACCTTGGCATCGATGACCACCTGCCTGCCTTCGGGGAGCTTTACGATGAGGTCCGGCCGCTTCCTGCCCGTTTCACTTTCGGCAACGGGCTGCTCTATGAAGTCACAGTGGCAAGACATGCCCGAGAGCTCCACCACCCGCTTCAACGTAATCTCTCCCCACCTTCCCCTGGCCTGAGGCTCCTTCAGGGCGGAGGCCAGTGTCCTGGTCTGGTCGGTGAGCCTGTCCTGCATCTTCACCAGCTCCTCGATGTGGCGGCTGATGTCGCCGTAGGCCGATTGGCGTGAGCCCTCCATGGCCTGGATCTGCGTCTCATATCGCTTGAGCGATTCCTCCAGCGGCTTCACAACCGCTTCAACAGCGCCCTGCCTCTTCTCGAAATCGCCTTTCATCTCAGCCAATGCCGCTTCCATAGTTTTGCCTGCCAGTTGTATGAAGGCCTGGTTGTTCTGATTGAGTGCGTCCAGCGAGAGGGCCTTGAAGGTCTCGGTGAGCTGCTTGGCCGCATTATCCAGCAGAACCTTCTGCTCGGTGAGGGATGCCTGGGCCTCGACGAGCCTGGTCTCCAGACGCGCCTGCTCCATTCGCTCTTTCTCCAGGAGGTCACGCGCCTCTGCGAGCTCCTGCCTGAGCCGGGACTCCAAGGTGCGGCTTTCTGCGGCAGCTTTCTCCCTGGCCTTCAGATCACCCGAATACTGGGCACGGGCAAAGAGCCATCCGGCTATGCCGCCTGAAATGAATGTAACTGCAAGAAGCAGGTACTCCATATGCGTCATGGTAACACAATAGCTCCATCAGACAGACCCGTACAAGCACATTCTCCAGGGGATCATGATCATAGGTTCATGAACCATTCATTCACGGGACACAGGGCATGATGGGAGGGGTTACCCTTATTTTTACATTATATTTTGGGCAGTATGAGGTATGAACGCACCCTGGGGGGTTGGGTATGTCTTATTCTTGGATTTTGCCAATGCTTCAAGTTCCAGGGCCTTTGCATTTTTCTCATAAGACATGCGGGGCTCGTATGTCCAGCCCTCAGCAAGTTTCCGGTGTTCTCTTTTTATGGCAATATATGCAAATATCCCTAGCACAGGGGCGATGATCCTGGTCTTCCATCCGAATTCTTTGTAGATGTCACGCAAGATGGATCCAATCTTGTCGTGCATTCTCTGATCATCTTTGTACCATCTCTTCATTGCCCATACTGCTGCGGCATAGGTGGTCTTCAGATATTTTATCTCCCACTTCAGGCGAGAGCGTATGCATGGGTCGGAATGTTTCTTGTATCGCTTCCAGCCGGCAAGCATGACCCGTATCATCCTGGCAAGGCTGGGGCCGTTTACCTCAAAGTCTTGATTGAAGGCATTGCGAAGATATTCGGTTTCACGGCCGTCCTTTATGTGCTCATGAGAAAAGTTGAAACGGTGCTGTCCATGATTATCCGCAGCCGGGCGTTCATCCTCACTCATAAGGGTCCCATCATTTTTGTGCTGTTCATATAAAGGTGTACCCGGAATGGGCGTATAGAGCATGAACTGGTGAAAAACCGTATCGTGTTGAACAGCATAATCTATAACACGATCAATATTCCCATGGGTATGATTCTCCAATCCGAGAATCGTTGATCCCAGGACCCGTATGCCGTGGGATTGGAGCTCCTGCACTAAATCCCTTGTCTGAACACCGCTAAGCTTTCCATAGGAGCTGTTTTCACCCTCCAGACCCATCCAGACCCACGATATGCCCAGGCGGATCAGTTGTTCCATGGTATATGACTTCAAAACCCTGGCTGAAGAGAACACGAACAATGCCCAGGACTTCTTGTTTAGCTTCATCAGTTCCAAAAGCCTGAGTGCCCTGTCGCGCTGCAGGAGGAAGTTCTCATCCATCACGAAGAACGAGTCGACATGCATCGAGTGCTCCATGTGCTCCATCAGCTCAAACAACTCATCGCCCGATTCGTAGAAGTTGACTGATTTGCCTTTGCCTCCGAAAAATGACGA
>JBEKLI010000114.1:0-6429 GCA_050010275.1 Desulfomonilia bacterium
ATCGGCCTCGAAAAGGAACGCCTCCGCATGGTCAACATTTCCGCCGCCATGGCCCGGCCCCTGGCGGACGACATCACCGACATGGTGGAAACGGTCCGCAAACTGGGCCCCAGCCCGCTGAGATCCAATGGCAAATTAAAACAGGAGTGTCGCTCATGATCGTCGCACAAAGAAAAAGCATTCCCGAACTGCTGTCCATAGTGGAAAAACACCGAAAGGTGCTCGTGCTCGGCTGTGGCACCTGCGTCACCGTCTGCCTCGCCGGCGGCCAGCGCGAAGTCAGCATCATCGCCTCGGCGCTACGCATGGCGGCCAAATTGAATGATCTTCCCCTGGAGGTCGAGGAGCTCACCATCGAACGCCAGTGCGACAACGTTTTCCTCGAGCAGGCCGCCGAGGCGGCCAGGCAGGCCGATGCCGTGCTGTCGCTGGGCTGCGGCGCCGGCGTGCAAGCGCTGGCCGAACGTTTTGCCGACAAACCGGTTTACGCGGGCCTCGACACCGCCTTCATCGGCATTCTGGAAGAGCGGGGCGTCTGGACGGAAAAATGCACTGCCTGCGGCGCGTGCGTGCTCCATCTCTACGGCGGCATCTGCCCGGTCACCCGCTGCGCGAAGCACATGATGAATGGCCCGTGCAGCGGCTCTCGTGAAGACCGGTGTGAAGTCAACCCCAGCCTTCCGTGCGCCTGGCAGCTCATTTACAAACGGCTCAAAGATATTGGGCAGCTGGATCGGTTGAAGGAGATCAAGCCGCCCAAGAACTGGCGTCCAAGCCTGTCCGGTGGCTGCCGAACCATCATCCGCGAAGACCACCGGGTGTAACTTGAAAAATATAAGTTCTTTGTTTAACAACTATGTATTGAGAGGAGGGGATATATATGGTGACAGCAACACCCCAAGACCTTACTAACATGGCAAGTTGTCTTCATGGATTCGATATTGTTAATTTTGAAAAACATGATCAGTGCGGATATAAAATTATTTCAAGACATAATCTGGGTCTCTTAGCTTTAAAGGGTCTTTTAGAAAAATGCTACCCTGTTAAAAACCTTGAATATATAGCAGAAAATAATATGCTTGATCGCTTGTTTTATTCATTTGATTTAAAAACAGATACACATCAGTTTGTCATCAATTCAAAAGTTCATAAACAATTACTTCATGATAAAAATAATGAAATGAGAGATGCTGCACTTTCTCTCCTTAATGCAATTGAAGAACTACCTTTAAAAGATGAAAACGCAAAAGTACGAGATGAATATGTTAAACTTGTTAATAATTAAAGGTTCATGACAACTTTAGCACGTGAAAGGTGCTATAAGTTGGCTTATGGACAGGGTTAATAAGTATTGTCAACATGCTCTAACGCAAGCTCTCAAGATAGGGGCGAGGGTTCAAATCCCTCCACCTCCACCATCAAAGAGAAATAACCTCTCCTTTCTCATCATGGTTGCGGATAGGACACGCCCGGATGATAGACAAGGGTTACGCGGAAATAATATGGTGCGACATTATATCCTCCCCAGTCATCATCAGGCTCCAGATTCCTGCTGCTATCTGGATTAAAGAGGTAGTTGAAATCGCTGATACTGAAATAGGTCTGGCCGCGCCATGGGTCGCCTACCCAGAATTTACCGTCACTGCCGGAAGGTGTTCTAATATTGAGTATCTGGGGGACGTTATTCGTCTTGCCGGCGCTTGCAATAAATCCGTCAGAGTCGCTTGTCCGATCTGAAACAATAGAATTCTTATTTCTATCAGGATAGAATTTCCATATGTATTCGACATCCGTGGCCGGTGCATAGAAGTCCACAAATATCTCATAATACCACTTTGTAGAAGTATCCAAGGGTTGGAAATTCATGAGAAACCAATCCTGGTCACCCTGATAGTCTACATAACCTGCGATCCATGGGAAGGTTAACGTAGTAAGTCCGGATTGGGGAGTATTCTGCTGGGTAGTCGCACTGGAAAAATCAAGCAGCGTAGTATTCACGCCAAAGATCTTGTGGTTTACAGAATTCATTTCCAACGTAACGGTGCTTGCCGTCGTTTCTGTCAACTCGCTATAATATTGGACAGGCAAACCAGAAGGCGGAGCCCCATCTGCAACAGCAGGCAGTGTAGTTGGAATATCCTTCACATCAACACGTATGGTATAGGTGACATCGCTGCCCTCATCGTCCCTAAAATCGCTTACCTTGAATGAGTAGACCCCTGAACTGCTGCTTGCAGGTATGATAAAGCTTGTCTTTAACTTAGTAGGAATTGTTTCTGCATCAGGATTAGACAGGGTCTTTATCAGTTGTGCACCGAAAATACTCAAGCAGTATTCCACCTCTGATACGGGTGCATTCAAATAAACCTCGAGTATCTGAGGTTGTGCATGGGGCGGTATGGTAACATTGTACCAATCCACATCCCCCATGTAACTGATCTTGCCTGAGGTTGCTACAGTAGGAGAAGGTGTGAGGGGAATTGCATTTTGAATGGAGTTATTGTCATTGGGAGGCATGTCTGCATCATCAACGATATCGAGCATCTTGACCGTAGCTGTATAGGGTGCGCTCTGAGTAATTTTTTGTCCATCATCTGCCTGGACCATGAGGTAGTAACTGCCGTTTCCAAGTTTAAGCTGTGTATGAAACTCGGATGATCCGCCTAAATAGGTACGCGAAAAAATTACTGATGAATTTGCATCAACAATACTGATCTTATACCTGGTTTGGGTATTGGCAACAAAACTCAGGTGCAAAACCTGAAACCCGGATGAGGTGGCAGGTTTAATAATCCTGTAATAGTCTTTATCTTCGGAATAATCGAGAGAACCATGTATGGTATAGTCCTGGCTGTACTGTCCTAGGTCTACACCCGTTGCATCTGCTATAGTATCATTCCCATGAGCTTCCGTATTATTTACCGAATTTATGCATACCTGGTATGTGGAGGCATTATCAAAATGGTCCTTTCCATAATCGCTGACAAAGACATAATAATCTCCTACGCTCAGATAGTGGATAAGGTGATAATTCTTAGCACCCGGGCTGGTTTGGGATTCGATCATTTTTGCATTACTATCATATAAGCCGACATTCAACTGAACCGGAGTGCCTGTTAGGGGTGAAAAATTTACTGCAGTATCATATATTCCCCCCGCAGAGGTGAACTTAAAGCAATCGACATCACCAACATACCCAATAGTATTTGTCGGGCAACTACTCGCATTTATTGTTAAAGGGGTTGCCTGAGCTATGGTATCATTTCCTTCGGCCTTACCGGCATAATCGATGGTCAGATAGTACGGTTTATTCGATGCTTCATCATCCTTGTAATCACGTACCGCAATATAGATGTCTTTTGGTTGATCTATGTTTGTCTTCAACGTCAGATTTGCCGGGGCAATACTCTTTTCCGGGACATGATCTCCGTAGAGTATTGTCTTATTCCCTTTGCTGTCCAGCTGGTATATTATTACGAGAAGCTGGATATCAGACCGTAAGGTATCACTCGTACATCTCACCTGCAGAACATTGCCTGCCTCTGATGCCTTGTAGTGATACCAGTTTACATCTCCGACTTTTGATATTGTCCCTGATACACCTTTTTGCAATGTCAGTTCCTGAACACCTCGGCTTGTATGATTCGAAGAGCCCTTGGAACAGGATACGATAAGGAACAATAGTATAAATAAAACATATAAAGACCTTTTCATCTCTATTCTCCTTATTGGAGCAATTTGAAATCACCCGGAGCAAGGGTGATGACCCGGTTATGATCATTGATATTGACAATAACCTCTGCCATTCGAAACACTGGCGGGCTGTCCGGCCTGTCTTCAGGCACCTCGGCTAGATAGAAACGTATGAGATTATCTCCGGCTTTGTGCTGTGTGCCGTCTTCGTTCACATATCCAAGGGTATCTGCAAGGAAAATATTGGAGATATCGAAATCGAACTGTCTGACATAAGAGGCCATGTCAGTCCCCTGATTAATGGGGACAAGCCCTACATCCTTAATGTCATATACATAACTGTTCCGTTCTCGAACCTTGGGATCATTGGCGGTCACATTGGTATGCCGTTGAATCTCCATCCAATCAAGAACGCCATCAAAATCAGTATCCTTGTTGTTCTCTATTTCAAGGGGATTTGTACCGGCCAGGAATTCAATACCGTCAGGGATTCCATCAGAGTCCGTATCCGGATTGAATCTGTTTGTTCCTTTCAAATATTCTTCGCAGTCAGTCAGACCATCATTGTCCGAGTCGACGTTAATGGTTGCCTTATCACAATTACAGTCATTGGGATTCAGGGGATCTAATACATGTCCCGGTGTGCTCAACTTCACTTCAAAATAGTCACTCAAGCCGTCGTGATCAGTATCTCTCCTTGTAGGGTCTGTACCATAGAATGCCTCTTCTTCATCAGAGAGGCCGTCTCCGTCACTATCCGTGTACACAAGATCAACACCCGGCTTGACATTAGTATTATATGCAACAATGTATTTGACCTTGTATTCTATGGTCAGACGCATATCCACGATATTGATGAAATCAATGGCCTCAGCATTTTCAAAGAGACTGAACTGGCCGTTTCCTCGCTCAGCCATCCCCTGGAGGGTTGTTTCAGCCTCTTTCTCTCTTGCCTGGCTTGAGGCATCGGGACCGAAATTGCCCAGTAATAAAAATGTGTAGAAATTGAACGATCCAACCCCATATTCCGTAGCCATATCTGAAATATCTTGTACTTTTTTCCAGATATCCGTGTCGGCCTGAGAGTGCCCCTGGGCATTGGACACACCATCGCTCAAAAAGATCACAATATATTTGGAGCGGACTCGCGCCTCTTCATTCGAGTTGACAATGTCATTTCGTATATCAGTAAAGATCGCATCTTCTGTCCCAAGATAATCGGTTGTTGTATCGTTATGGACATTCGTCAGGATATCCTCCAGCACTGCCGGATCTTTGGTAAACCCTCCTGTAGTTTTAAAGACCGAGCTGCTCCAAAGCATGACGTCAAAGGAGGTATTCTCGTTGCTGTTGTATTTATTGATAAAGTCCCTGGCTGCTTGAATACGCAGGAAATATGGGTCGGATCCTGCTACTATCCCCATCTCTTCGTCACCCATGCTCAGAGAACAGTCTATGGCAAAGAGGACCTTCACGGGAAATTGAATCTCATCAGGGCTTTCGGTGAGAAATGAGCCTTTAATCTCAGCTTTTGTCTGGGCCTGGGTCCTTTCAAGATCCGGTCCATTCGTACATCCATATACCAGGATCAATACAATCCCGATTGCGAATGGTATCGTTTTATTTCTTTTCACAGGCATCTCCTATCCCATCGCCATCAGAATCTTTCTGATCCGGGTTATAGACATAGGGGCAGTTATCGCAGGCGTCACCTATACCGTCGCCGTCAGTATCGTTATTGTTATCGCTGTGAACCCGGGGACAGAGGTCTATCGCATCGGGGAATCCGTCATTATCAAAATCATTATCGCAGGCATCGCCTTTTCCGTCGTGGTTGGAATCTAACTGATCAGGATTGTATGCGTAGGGGCAATTGTCCACTTCATTGGGGATGCCGTCACCGTCAATATCATTATCGCAGGCATCTCCTATTCCGTCGCCGTCAGTATCTCTCTGCGAAGGATTGTACACATAAGGGCAATTATCTTTCGCATTAGGTATGCCATCGCCATCGATATCATCATCACAGGCATCACCTATGCCGTCACCGTCGGTATCTTTCTGGTCGGGGTTCGCAACATACGGGCAATTATCACAGGCATCACCGATACCATCACCATCGCTGTCAGTCTGATCGTTCGGGACATAGGGACAATTATCCCTTGTATCCACATACCCGTCGGCATCCGCATCTTCATCAAGGGAAAAGTATGGACCTATATCATACTGCAATAAGATCGGGCCTCCACCTGCTCCACCACCGCCCTGGCCTCCGGCGGGAGGGGCTCCGCAGGTCTGGTCCGGACATTCGTCAAACCAGTCATTCGGGTCTGTGATCGCCGAAGATTGCCCATAGAGAAGAGCTATGAAAACCGTACAACACAATACGATCTTATATGATTTCATGATTATCTCCCCTTACCGGTAGAAAAGATAAATGGCTTGGTCGGTGTTCGAGTAAGAGCAGATATAGGTCTTACCGTTCCCATCGAACCAGAGGGTGTTGTAG
Source organism: Desulfomonilia bacterium (assembly GCA_050010275.1). Taxonomy (GTDB): domain Bacteria; phylum Desulfobacterota; class Desulfomonilia; order UBA1062; family UBA1062; genus MWEI01. The sequence continues at coordinate 6,203 of JBEKLI010000114.1, forward strand.
TTGCCGATATCGCCTTCTGATGCAACCACTTCGCTGCTCCAGGATGTTCCGTTTGAGCTTGCCAATTCGAGATCTTTCAGGTCAAGACTGCCGCTGTGATTTTGCATGGAGTAGTAGGCTATGGCAGGATTACCCGATGCATCAAAGGCAAGACTGCAGTACTTACCGCACAAGGTACTCTCATCCACCAGTGTGGTTGTCCAGGTGGACGAGGTCTTGGTGGCATA
>JBEKLI010000115.1:0-6352 GCA_050010275.1 Desulfomonilia bacterium
AAGACAAAATCTGAAGCATGGAAGCTTTCAATGAATATCTTAGTCCTCGATGTCCTTGATGAAGTTCCGCACGCTGAATCGTCTGCGCAGCAGGATCTTGGCCCCGTTCAGCATGGCGGGCATGATGTTGAGGTAGAGTGAATTGGAGTGGTTGATGGGCATGCATACATAACCCACGTCGTCTTTTGTATAGTTCAGTATCTTTGTTCCGTTCACCCCGGTGTCAAAGAGCTTCTGCCAGGTTACCTCGATGCCCTTGGGCGCCCCTGTTGTGCCGGAAGTGAAGATGATCACCGCCGCCCTTGAAGGATCAAGGGGGCAGGGGCGGAAGGTGGAGATTGATTTTGATGAATCGTGTAATTTTTGGGAGATGGTCTTGATCGGAGGCTGTTTTGTTTTTTGAGGGGTGCCTGTCGCAAAGATAAAGTCCTCGGTCAAACCGGTAAAACCGAAGATCTCCTTGGCAAAGAGAACCGTATCTAAAAAGGTTCCCCCCGTACCCGGCTGCCCGGCATGATCCACAAAGAGCACATGCATGTCTATGTTGTTGATGTCGAAAGCCAGTTTTTCTCCCACCTGGGCATTGTTTACCCCCACAAGGGTGGCATTCGTGAAGGCACAGCCCCCGAGCAGGAAGAAGAACTCAGGGATGTTCTGCATGAACACACCCACATGGAAACGATCTTTCTCACCGATCTTTAAGGACTGCTTCATGCCTTTGAGCATATTTCCGTACGCCAGGGATAGTTCATAGAATTCGGCATAGGTAAGGGTCTTAAGCATCTCCGAGTCATCCCTGAACAGGATGAAGACACGGTCCCTCATGGCCGGCTCTGTCCCGTTTTGTACGATGATGTCTGCTACATCCATCCCTGTGCTCCAAAGGAGAATTATTTTGTAACCGTGTCTATGAGCTCAAGCTTATCCTTTAAATACGGCACGAGCTGGTCCTCGTCGCCGAACCAGAAATGGTCCACATCCTTCACAATTAAGATGCGGTCCTTGTCCAGGAGGGTTTCCAGGGTAGGTATGCTGCAGAACGGGTCGGCCTCGCCGGTGATAGCCCAGACACTATGGCGCTTCATGGATGGGAAGGCAAACATGGCAGTGGGCGGCGAGATAAAGATGCAGGGAACGGGTTCTTCCAGGCGTTGCATGAGCCGTGCAGCCACCCATGCGCCAAAGGAATACCCGATGATGATCGGGGGCTTCTGAACGAAGCCGATCACCGAGGCCAGGTCGTTCATCTCACTGTTGCCTTCGTCGAACGAACCCCCGCTTCTGCCCACACCCCTGAAGTTGAAGCGTACCGAAGACAGGCCCTTTTCCAGGGATACCCTCCAGGCGGTCATGACTACGTTATTGCTCATGTTCCCGCCCATAAGGGAGTGCGGGTGTGTAATGACCACACACTTATCCGAGCCCATATCCTCAACGACAGCCTCTAACCTGGGGTTTTCTCCGATAAAGATGGTCGGCATGGCATGTATTGTAGCGGTGCCATGAAAGAATTGCAATGCTTACTGAGCATGCACTGCTCAGCAATAAACAATAAAAAGGATGAGGCGGGTCTAGATATTGCCCTTGACCGGACTGGGTAAGAAAATCACCCCATCTGCCGTTTCGGAGAGTGATATCTGTGGGCGTAGGTTCAAGCTCTTAAGGGTCGGATCTTTCACCCCGTGGAATATTACAGGGTCGATATCCAAGGCAAGGGGGCAGGAAGAATCGAAATCACCTTGCCACATAAGCACAGAGAACGTCTTATAATTGTTCAGGTAGTCCGCGAGCGATTGCCCTTCTCTCAATGCCCATTTGATATTTTTTAGTATATGGCAGTTTCCTACCACTATCATACCCCTGATGGAAGGGTCGGCCTTCAGGCATCCTGAAACGCGCATTGCCATCCATTTATCTCTCGGGATGCAGGGATCTTCGTCGTTATCCATTGCAACGACATTCATGCCCAGTTCACGGGCCTTGCAGAGGATATTGCAATAAGCATCGGATGAAATAATTTTCCACATGCCTATCTCTTGAAGTTCGGCATTGCCATCAAGGAACCGGTTTATATTCATTTGCTGGCTGGATGGGATCTCCAGGAAAAGGGTGTTCACCCCGGCTTCCTTAACGAGCATCGGCAGGGAGTCAGTAATGATGTTATGCATATCTATGTTATCATGCCTGGTGCCGATCAAGAGGAGCTTCCCTTGATTTGCCTTCTCAACAAGGTACGGTATCGGTTTCTGCCCGGTAAGCACTGCGGATGCCCAGAAGTTAGGGCAAGGTTTGTTGCCAATACACAGAACAAGAGCAGTACAAACACATATTCCCAAGAGGTGGAATCTCAGGTGCATAAACATCATGATATGTATATCGGATTTTCTGAAAAAAATCAAAGGGAATCGATGCTGGAAAAGAAATCGCGAATAGTTTTGATAAGTTGATCCGGGGCATCGATGATACAGGCCTTCATGCGGAAGTGCGATGCACCATGCAACCCTTTCACGTACGAAGAGAGAAACTTCCTCATGTGGCGCACGCCGGTCCTCGACCCATGACACGTACAGAGCATGTCCAAATGCCTGAGCATGATATCTTTGCACTCATGGAGGGAGGGCGAGAGTCCGCCGATAAGCTCGCGGAAAATCCATGGTCTGCCGATGGCGCCCCTGCCTATCATGAATGCATCGGCCCCGAGGCCCGAGAGCATGCCGAGATCCTCATCCGTCCTTATATCGCCGCTCGCCACTACAGGGATCATAATATGCTTCTTCATCTCATGGAGGATTTCCCACCTGGGCCTTCCCCGATACTTATCTAAACGCGTCCTGGGATGGAGGATGATCGTGTTTGCCCCTGCATATTCGAAGGTCTCGGCGAGTTGGACTGCATTGAGTGATGTCAGGTCCCATCCTGCACGCATCTTTACGCTCACCGGGATACTCACGCTTCTTATCACTGCCTCTGCCAGACGGACGGCAAGGTCGGGCTCGGCCATGAGTGCGACCCCTGCGCCTTTGGACACCACCTTCTTCACCGGACAGCCCATGTTGATATCAATGCCGGCAAAGCCCTGGTCCTCGATCATGCGTGCTGACGATGCCGCCTCCTGCGGCGAATTGGTGAAGATCTGGGCCACCAGTGGTGCATCTGCATAGGGCCTCTTAAGGAGTGCACCCGTGTTTTGTGTGTTCCGGATGAGGCCGGCAGCGCTGATCATCTCTGTGTAGCAGAGCTCCGCTCCGTATTCACGGCACAGCATCCTCATCGGCCAACTTGTATAGCCGGACAAAGGGGCCAGGAAGAGGCCTTTTTCGAAGTCGAGGTTGTACGCTCTCATAGCCTAACGGACCATGCACCCCTGGGTTAGTCCTTCGCGAGCCATTTCCTGAAGGATGGCCTGGCGCACTTTGCCCTTTTCCAGCGCCCACGTCGGCTCTATAAGTTCTTCTTTATGCGGGTCGCCGGTGATGCGCTGGATCACGATGTCATGGCGCAGGTGGGCAATGAAGTATGCAACAGCCCTTGCGTATTTCTCCAAGGTCAGGACGGTATAGTCACCCCTGTTAAGCATTTCCTCCAGGGGCGTTCCCTTTATCACATAGAGCAGATGGATTTTTATGTCCGTGATGGGCAGGGTGGAGACAAGTCGTGCAGTTGCAATAAAATCATCCATGTCTTCGCCGGGCAGCCCAATGATTACATGTACACACTGACGAAGATCGAAGCGCGAGGTAAGGGTGACTGCATCAATGAAGGTCTTCACCGTGTGACCCCGGTTGATGCACTTCAAGGTTTCATCATTGCCTGACTGGAGCCCGTATTCCATCCAGACCAGGTGCCCGGGTGTATATGACTCGATGAGCTCCAGCTTCTCAGAGTCAATACAGTCGGGCCTGGTGCCGATGGCGAGACCCACAATCTCAGGATAGGGCAGGATGTTATCATAGAGGGATTTCAGTACATTAAGCGGTGCATAGGTGTTGGAATAAGACTGGAAATAGGCGATGAACCCTTCTGCCCCATAACGCCTTTTCATGAACGGGACCTGGTCCTCGATTTGCCGTACCAGGCTTTTCCCGTGTGAAAATGCGCCGGTGCCTGAACCCTGAGCATTGCAGTAGATACATCCGCCGATCTTGCCAGGGCCGCGGTGAGGGCAGGTCAAGCCCGCGTCGAGGGTGATCTTCCGGACACGAACCCCGAACCGTTCACGCAGGAGTGCGTTGAGCGTCCTGTAAGGAAGCCCTGTCATCTGAGAAAAAAGGGAAGTTAAAACTCCCGAGATTCAGCTCGTGCTTGAGCTTGATCATGATGTCTTGCATCGACTTGTTGACCGGCACGCCCTCTTTCTTGCATCGTTGAATCATTTCGAACTCTTTTTCACCCGCAAGGAAGATCCTGTCCTGTCCCGGGACCTTTGCGGATGATCTGATCTCGTGCATAATGGCGCCCGTGATCTTCTTGAAGACCTCGATGGACACGAAGCTCTCAATATTGATGGCAACAAAGAAGTGGCCGAGCCTGTGGGGGACGCTTATCCCGCCTTCAAGGCCGGACAGGGCCTTGCCGAAACTTCCGCCCGAAAATGCTGCGCACAGGATCTCCACCATGACACCAAGGCCGTAACCTTTGTGCCCGCCCAGTTCTTCACCGGCGCCCCCAAGAGGAAGCAGCGAAGCCGAGCCGTCCACGAACATTTTGAGCAGTGCCTTGCTGTCTGTGGGCTCGTTGCCTGTAAGATCTATGGTGAGGCCCTTCGGGGTCTTTTTGCCCTCGCGGGCATAGACCTCGATCTTGCCGCGCTGGGTGGTGGATGTCGCTATGTCCAGAAGGAAGGGAAATACCCCATCGGACGGAGCGCCGAAGCTGATGGGGTTGGTGCCGAGTACCGGCTCAACTCCATAGGTGGCCGCCACGGAAGGCCGTGCGTTGGAAAAGGCCAGTCCGACCATATTCTCTTTTACCGCCATCGTGGGGTAATAGCCGCAGATCCCGAAGTGCGAACTGTTCTTCACCGCCACAAGACCTACATTGTGCACTTTCGCCTTGTCGATGGCGAGCTGCATGGCATGGACCGCAACCACATGGCCCAGGCTGTCGAGAGCATCTATAACCGCGGTATTATGAGTTTCTTTGATGATGGTCTCCCGGCAGACAGGGCTGATGATTCCGTCCTTCATGCGGTCGACATACATCTTGAACCTGCCGATGCCATGGGATTCAATGCCCCTTAGATCAGACTCGATGAGGACGGTGGTGCAAATCTCCGCATCGGCCTCGGGTACACCCAAGGCGATGAATCCCTCTTTTATGAACCGTCTTAATTCCTGATAATCTACATGGATGATGTCTTGGTGCATACTGGTCTCACCTATAAATGAGATGCTGATCCTACTTCGCGGGTACTCTTATCAGATAGTATTTCTTACGGGAAGCATAAAGTTCTCTCGGATGAGCTCTGAGTATGCCACAGGGATTCAGTCTGTGAGGTTCATGATAACCGGGGTTGGTACGATTTTGCCGTGTCCATGAAAAGGAGGTGGTGGGGTAAGGGCATGAATTGGCGTCGTCGTATCATGAAAAATGAGCGGGTAATCTTATGCCCCACCATGGGGACACGCACCAGGATGCCCTGCACGAGCTCGCGCCGCTGTTGTTCCGTGATTAGACGTTCCGTGAACCGGCTGACGAGATGCGTGCTGTTCGGCGCGCTCTTGTTGCTATTGTCCGCGTCGGGGTCGCGGGCACAGCAGGAGCCGGCAGGCACAACCGCCAACAACCGCATCGAGCTGGGACGTCTCACCAACGGCGCCGCCGTCTCGTTTGTCAAAGAAAACTCCGGCGATTGGGGTATTGAAATCTCCGGCGGCGCCGCTCCGCGCCTGACGCAACCGGAGCCTGCCCAGATCGAGGTCTTTCGCGGCGGGGAGAACGTGAGTGACCTTGCCGCCGGCTACCAATCCGTGCAGAAGGAAGCGGGTGCGGTGATCGCGAAGGCCAAAGTGGCGGGCGGCGGCGCGGCGGCGTTTGCCGTTGAAGATCGCTGGACGGTTTCGGGCGCCGTGCTGTCGCTCAGCCGGAAAGTGGGCGTGACCGCCGCGGAGGACAACGCCGGCTTCTTCTCGGCCATCCGCCTCTTGACCGCGCCCACGGTCCAATGGGAGGACGCGGATTATTTCGCGCCGGACGTGCTCTACGGCGATCCCTCGCACGATGGCGACAGGTCACCCGGCGGTACTCTGAATTACCGCGCCAGGCGCTTCGCGATTCGGGAGGACGTGATGTCCGCGCCGCTCTTTGCGCTTTCGTTCCGGGATGGGCGCTGGGCAGCGGTGTTGGACCTGGC
>JBEKLI010000116.1:0-6348 GCA_050010275.1 Desulfomonilia bacterium
GCTCCATCGGACTGTCAACCCTGGATGTTATCCGCATGTGTCCAGGCGAGTTCCGGCTTGTAGGGTTGACTGCGGGTTCCAACATCAGGCTCCTTACAGGCCAGGCAAAAGAATTCGGAGTCAGGTACCTCGGCGTCCTTTCTCCATCGGAACCACTTCCATCCGGTATTGATGTCATTGAAGGCGAATCTGCTGCTGTAGAAATCATAAAGAGGGCTGAACCCGATATCGTGGTAAACGGCATCTCCGGCGCGGCAGGCTTCCTGCCTTCCCTGGAGACGGTCCGCTCAGGCGCAACCCTGGCTCTTGCCAACAAAGAGTCATTCGTCATCGGCGGGGCCTTCCTGAGGGCTGAAGCGGACAAGAAAGGCATACCGATCATCCCTGTAGATTCCGAACACTCTGCGGTGTTTCAGTGCCTTGCCGGAGAAGAGAGATCATCCATCAGCCGCATCATCCTCACCGCCTCCGGAGGCCCTTTCAGGGACAGGCCGGCAGAGACCTTCAAGGCAATTACACCCGAAGAGGCCCTTAATCACCCTACCTGGTCCATGGGCAGGAGGATCACCATCGATTCGGCCACCATGATGAATAAAGGCCTCGAGATCATTGAGGCATGCTGGCTCTTCGGTGTCGACATGGACAGAATTGAAGTGACAATCCATCCACAGAGTGTTGTCCACTCCATGGTTGAATTCGTGGATAGGAGCATCAAGGCCCAGCTCTCGGTGCCGGATATGCGCATGGCCGTTTCATATGCTTTGTCCTGGCCGAATCGTTTGAAGCTCCCACTCACGCCGCTGTCTCTCGTCAATTCCCTGCGGCTGGATTTTCTCCCGCCTGATGTTAAAAAATTTCCCGCACTGGACCTGGCCAGGCATGCTATGAGCAGGCCCGATGTGCTGCCCTGCATCATGAATGCTGCGGATGAGGTGGCGGTGGATGCATTCCTTCAAAGGCGGATCAGATTCGATGAGATTACTCATGTGGTGAAAAAGACCATGGACACCTTGGCCGAATCCGATGTAGAAGGTCCGGCAGAGGTAATGAGACTCGATAGAAAATCAAGAGAGACTGCAGAGGCGTTCATTTCATGATCACGATCTTAGCATTCATCATTGTCCTTGGCATCCTGATCTTCTTCCATGAACTGGGCCATTTCATCATGGCAAAGGCAAACGGGGTCGGCGTGTTGAAGTTCTCTTTAGGCTTCGGGCCGGCACTGATCAAGAAGAGGATCGGTGAGACGGAATACCAGATAGCCGCTTTTCCCCTTGGCGGATATGTCAAGATGCTGGGAGAAGACCCGGATGAGAGGGATCGGCTTACCCACATCGATCCAAAGAAGTCCTTCTCACATAAAGGGCTTGGCGCCAAGGGGGCAATCGTATTTGCCGGCCCCTTCTCGAACTTTCTTTTAGCCGTGGTCATTTACACATCCATTTCCTGGGTGGGCGTACCGTACCTCCTGCCCATAGTTGGCGATGTGCAGAAGGGCTCACCGGCCGATATGTCAGGCTTGCTGCCCGGGGATATGGTCCAGACTATCAACAAGAAGCAGGTATCTGCATGGGAGGATGTATCGAGCACCCTTCAAAGTTCGACACCGGGCAAGAGTGTAGAGATAGAGATTATGCGTGACTCCAAGGTATTTGTGCTGCATGTGACACCCATCATGACCAAGGGCAAAAACCTCTTTGGCGAACAGATCAGTAGGCCCATGATCGGGATCAGCTCCGGTGATAAAACCGCTGTGAAGAGGTATGGTCCCATAAGCGGCATCGGCTACGGATTCAAGTAGTGTTACAAGATCATCGAGCTCACGGGCATTGCATTTTCGAAGATGATCAAGGGCAGCATCAGTGTCAAGGATAGCCTCGGCGGTCCGATCATGATAGCCCAGGTTTCCGGGCAGACATTCAAGGCCGGCCTGCTGCCGTTCGTCTCTCTGATCGCCTTCATCAGCATCAATCTCGCCATTATCAACCTGCTGCCTATCCCGGTCCTGGACGGCGGCTATCTGCTGCTCTTCCTCATCGAGGCTATATCCGGTAAACCCGTGGAGGGAAGACCCCGTGAAATCGCCCAGCAGATAGGGCTCTTCATCCTGATAATGCTCATGCTGTTTGCCTTCTACAACGACATTACACGCATATTCAAAGGATGACCTCCATGAAGGTCCTTGCCCTGGACACATCCACGAGCCGGATGTCCGTTGCGCTCATGAGGTCAGGCGAGACCATCTGCGAGATCAACCTCATGGTCAAGGCAGGGCATGCAGGAATGATCCTGCCTGTAATCGATGAGGTGTTGTCAAAGGATGGGACCAAAAGGGATGAGCTCGGGCTCATAGCCGCGGGAACAGGCCCTGGCTCGTTCACAGGCATCAGGATCGGGCTCGCGACTGCAAAAGGACTTGCCAAAGCGATTCACTGTCCCATTATAGGCATATCCACCCTTGATACCATTGCCAGAGCAGCCCTGCCCTCACTCATACCGGTCATGCCCATCCTCGATGCCAAGAAGGGAGAGGTCTTCTGCGCCCTATACGCCAGGGATGGCGCAAGGCTCACCGAGTTTATGAATCTGAGGCCTGATGCGATCGCGACCCTGATTGATGAAGACACTCTGTTCATAGGAAACGGGTGCGGCCTCTACCGGGACGTCCTTAAGAATGAATTGGCCCAGAGATATCATGAAGGGCCTGCCCATCTCTGGCTCCCGCACGCCTCTATACTCGGCCTTCTGGCCTGTGAAATGCCGCAGAGAAGCATACCTAAAGATGTTCTGCCCATTTATGTCAGGGCCTCTGATGCAACGCTATTGCTGGAAAAGAAAGGCCCGAGGCGTTAGGCCCCGGCGCGCTCGGTCAAGAACACTCTTTTTATCACTTCATTCTTAAATCTCTTTTTCAGGCTGATCTCTTTTGAACATATACCGATTCAATCTACTTTATATAGTAGATTGCTTGACATCCATTACTATATATGTTATATATTAATTATAATAATTATAAATATGTTATGTAATAATTGAACCTCTCATGATCGGACCCCAATGGGGTGGCCAATCAGAAGAGATGTGCATTATGAGAATGACAAGTGAGGAGGAGCACGTCAAGTAACTCCCACACATTGGAAGCTCAGCGAAAGGAGGTTTTGAATCATAAAATGTAATGAGGGACTGTATCGTTTATCGGATCAGAGTAATTATACCAAAATGATCTGATAACCAACAAAAGTGTAGTTCTTCAAAAGTCTGTAGGAGAACTATTTTATCGAATGAATAAGATAATTTTGTATATTATTATGACTCTCTTTTTTATAACAGGATGTGAGCACAACACTTTTTATTCTGTTTTTAATGATAAAGATACAACTGCTCACGTTGTTAGGATGAGGGGAAATAGATTATCGGGGGGTATCTGTTTACTTGAGTTGGATGCCCAGAAATTTGAAAAGAAAGGTCAAATTTCATATTCACTTTTTGTGGTATACGCAGGTCCATTCTTTATCAACATTACCCCGGGAAAATCTCTTGTCCTTCTCGCCGACGGACAACACTATGAAATATCCGGAAGAGGATCAGAGAGTTATCGGAACATTCTATCAGTCGGACTTGTGGAGGAGAAGGCCTACTACCACGATATCGATCCTGATTTTATCAGGCACCTCGCACATGCAAAAAAAATTGAAGTTGAGATCCTCGGCTCAACCTCTGTCGTTAAACGGCATTTTGAGAAAAAGAATTTATCGAATTTGAAAGAGTTTTGTGATCATTATATAGATTATGGCAACGGTCTCCCATTAACCCTCAAATAAGCAATGCCATCAAAAAAATGCCTTCTTTCATAGATCAAGCTTGAGTTATTACACCTCATGCCTAAGCCAACGTCTACTCCTTCATCGTCACCCTCACCCTGACGATGCGATTGCCGCGCATACGCTCGATCTTGAGCTGCATGTCTTCAAACATAACGGTATCGCCCTCCTCGGGGATGCGGTCAAGCCGTGCATAGATGAGGCCCGACAGGGTGTCATAATCGCTGGGAAACTCATGCCCGATAGAACGCTCCAGGTCTAAGAGGCTCATGCTGCCGGTAACGATGAAGCTTTTCCCGCTAACCGGAACAAGCGGCGGACGGATGATGTCATGCTCATCGGCTATGTCTCCCGTAATCTCCTCGATGATATCCTCAAGGGTGATCCCCCCTTTTACCGTGCCGTATTCATCTACGACAAAGGCCATATGCAGGTGCATGTTCTGAAAGTCGATGAGCTGCGTCAAGATGGACTTGGTCTCAGGCACGAAATGGGCTTCCCTCATGGTATCCTTAACAACAAACTCGGACCTTTTCTTGATGAACGGCCATATGTCCTTGATATGCAGATACCCCACGATATTGTCCTTCCTGTCCTTGTACACCGGGTACCTGCTGTGGTTCCTCGTCGTGACCGTCCGCACTACATCGTCGAAGCCGCTATTGACCGAGATGAACACCATCTCATTAAGCGGGAGCATCACCTTGCGAACCGGAATTGCGTCCATGTCCATGATGCCGACGAGCATCTTGGCCTTTGCCTCGGGGATGAAGCCCTCCTTATGTCCCATTGAGATGACAGAGCCCACGTCCTCCTCGGTAAGGTCTTCAATCTTCCCCATCTTAAATCCGAACAGCGAAAGGAATCCCTTGGAGGCTGCCGTGAGGACCTGTGCGAGGGGATTTAAGGCAGTAACAATGAGTTTGATGAAGCCTGAGAAAAACAGGGTAATTGCAGACGGCCGGTAAGCTGCAATTGTCTTTGGGATGATATCTCCGAAGATGAGAAGTGTAGCGGTCATGGCAATCGTTGCATAGAGAATGCCTCGTTCCCCGTATATGGAGATGAACAGCGCCGTGGCGATAGCGGATGCGAGGATGTTGACAAAGTTATTTCCCAGCAGGATTGCGCTTATGAGCCTCCCGGGCTCCTTGAGGATATCCTCGACTCGCTTTGCACGGGAGTTGCCCTCATCGGCAAGTCTCTTGATCCGGTATCTGTTCACCCTCATGTAGGCGGTTTCGCTGCTCGAAAAGAATGCAGAAATGACGATGAGAACGATGAGGAGAATGGTATATGTGATCTCGTCTGCTCCGGTGATCATAGTAAAAAAACTACCTCCCTTATTCTCATTCAAACAAGACCATCTGCCCGGGCTTTCGTTTTTTGGGCCTCACTTCCGTCTCGGATGCATAGAGGAGAGGGATACGGTCCATGAACTCCGATCCGGATTGAAGAGGACATACAAGATAGAGCATTTCCTTCGCCCGGGTCATAGCTACATAGAATAAGTTCTGCTCCTCCTCAAGAGAAGACCCGGCAAGCGGGAATACCCCCCGGATGAGCCCCGCCATGAAGACACAGCGGAATTCGAGCCCCTTGGCCGCATGTGCGGTAATTACATGGACCTTCTCGGTACTTAAGGCACCCTGGTCATTGCTGAGCCTTAGGTACTCCACGAATCCATCCTTATCATCCGCAAACAAACGGGCATAGTGATAGAAAGGATTATCCGCTTCCAGTGGAGGCAGCTTGAAAAGCCCCGATTCCTCTATCTTCATGATCCGCCCCGGTACATCTCCGATCAACCCTTTCAGAAAACCTGAAGCCTTGGCGATCTTCTCCCTCGCGCCGTCTGCAGGGTCAAACCCTGATGCAATACCTTCCAGGGCCCGCTCCCCTACCCCGATCAGAGAATGCTCCCATCCTTTATCCATAAGCAGCTCTGCACGTTCCCTGATGCCTTTCATCTCAAAAAGCGGCCTGGCATAGGCGGTATCATAGGGAATGGACGCACGTGCAAGGGCCTCCATAACAGGTGATGCCTGGTTTCGGGTACGTACGATCACCGCGATGTCGCTCAAGGCATATTCACCATGTGCCTTTTTCACCCCTAAATGGGTAAGTCCTCCGGCAAGGGCCTCGATCTCCTGTGCAAGGAAGTCATAGAGCTTATCGGTCCGCACGATCCTTATGGGTGATCCCTCCCGGGGGCTTTTTACGGCTTGACTGCCGATAAAGGCATTGGATGCCTCTGCGATCTGGGTGCTCAAGCGGTGGGTGGTGCTCAGGTGTATCTTTGTACAGCCGGTATTATCATGCACGAAGTCATGAAAGGACGCCTTGCTGCTCCCGCGGAATCCATAGATGGCCTGATTCGGATCGCCGATGACCATGATGCTCCTGGCACCTTTACTTAAGCCATTGAGGAAGGTGAACTGCACGGGGTTGATATCCTGGAACTCGTCCACCATGACATGTTGCCAGCTCTTCGTGCAGACCCCGGATGAAACGAGCCGCGTGGCCT
>JBEKLI010000117.1:0-6333 GCA_050010275.1 Desulfomonilia bacterium
CGGTCATGGCGATGCCGAGCCTGTTATATTCATTGGGCAGCTTCTGTCCTGCTATAGGGGAGAAGCACTTGCCGATTTCGAATAGGGAAATGTCTCGCACAGCAAGCTTCCTGTTGCGCTCGATGGCCCCTGCAAGCCCGGGCAAAAGCGACATGCGCATGACCTTCATCTCATCCGAAATGGGGTTCAAGAGATCCAGGGTTTCCTGCGTAAAGATTGCCTTCCATTTCGGTGCGATGAATGAATAGGTTACGAGCTCGGTGAACCCCAAAGCAGCCAGACTGAGCCTGAGCCCCTGAATTCCATTCTCCCCGGAGACAGCCTTTTCGGGCTTGAACGTGGGAAGTTCGGGCTCCACCTTATCCATACCGTAAACCCTGACAAACTCCTCCACAAGGTCGATCTCGCGCACCAGGTCGTGCCTGAACACCGGAACCGCGATTATCCAGAGATCATCACCTCCCCTCACTTCGCAGCCAAGGCCTGTGAAGATACGTTCAACATCTTCTGGCTTGATCTCACGGAGTCCGAGCACCTTTACTAGGTAGGACTTTCTGAGATTCACTTCCCGTTTTTCATATGAGAAGTAATTCACATCGATGACACCCTTGAAGACCTTTGCATCTGCATACCGGGCCATGAGCCAGGCTGCCCGGCTGGCAGCATCCGCCTGGATGGAAGGGTCGATACCCCGTTCGAAACGGTAGGAAGCCTCGGTGGAAAGACCTAAGCCCTTGGAGGTGCGTCGGATGCCTTTGGGATCGAAGAAGGCGCTCTCGAGGATAACGCCTGTAGTGGTATCAAGTACCTCGGAGTTTTCCCCACCCATCACCCCTGCCAGGGCCACGGGTTTTTGCTTGTCGCAGATGAGGAGGTCTTCGGCACGCAGGGTCCTTTCAACCGAGTCCAGGGTAGTGAAGGTCTCTCCGTCTCTGGCCTTGCGCACAACGATGCCGCCGCCTGCGATGAAGGTGGAATCAAAGGCATGAAGGGGCTGGCCGTACTCCAGCATGACATAGTTCGTGATGTCCACCACGTTGCTGATGGCCCTCACCCCGGACTGGAACAGTCGCCTGCGCATGGAAAAGGGGCTCTTCCGTATGGCAATGCCGTCCATGTACCGTGCCGTGTACCGCGGGCATCCTTCAGGGGAGAGGATCTCCACACTCAGGACCGATTCTATGGGTGTATCTTCTTCCTTGATGGCAAAAACCGGCTTCTTCAGCTTCTTGCCGAAGAGCGCTGCCAGCTCCCGGGCAATGCCGATGACCGAGAGACAGTCACCCCTGTTGGGTGTGACATTCACCTCCAGGACCCAGTCTTCCAGGCCCAAGGCATCGACAAGTACGTCTCCTGGCTTTGTATCCATATCGAATTCCATAATGCCGGTATGGTCGTCGGTAAGGCCCAGCTCCCGCTCTGAGAGCAGCACGCCGAAGGACTCTTCGCTCCTGATCTTGGCCTTTTTCACAAGCATGCCCGCGCCTAAATCGCAGCCCACCGGCGCAAATGCGCTCATCATACCGGCCCTCGTGTTCGGGGCACCGCAGACCACCTGGAAGGTTTCCTTGCCGGTATCCACCGTGCATACAAAGAGTTTGTCTGCATGAGGGTGTTTCTTTGCATCGAGAACCCGGGCGCAGATGACCTCCTTGGGGACGCTCTGATGCGTGATGTCTTCCACCTCTGTGCCGCTTAAGGTGAGGGCGGAGGCTGCGCTATGCACATCCACGTCGAGGTCGACGAATTCTTTAATCCAGTTGTAGCTTATCTTCATGTCTTGCCCTTTTAAGCGAACTGGCTTAAAAACCTTAAGTCGGAGTCATAGAAGAGCCGGATGTCGTCGATGCCGTACTTGAGCATGGCAACGCGCTCGACTCCCATGCCGAAGGCGAAGCCGGTGACCTTCTCCGGGTCGATACCCACAAAACCGTAGACTGCCGGGTCAACCATGCCGCTGCCTAAAATCTCGAGCCAGCCGGTATTCTTACAAACCCTGCAGCCCTTGCCCTTGCAGATGATGCAGCCCATATCCACCTCTGCGGACGGCTCTGTGAAGGGAAAGAACGAAGCCCGGAACCTCAGCGGTATATCCGGACCGAAAAAGGTGTGGATGAACTCGTAGAGCACACCCTTTAAGTGCGCAAAGGTGATGCCGTCCTCCACCCAGAGACCCTCCACCTGGTGGAACATGGGGCTGTGGCTGACGTCGAAATCGCATCGGTATGCCTTGCCCGGGGCAATGATGCGCACCGGCAGTCCCTGCGACTCCATGACCCTGATCTGAACGGGTGAGGTGTGGGTCCTGAGCAGCACGCCCTTGCTGAAATAGAAGGTGTCCTGCATATCCCTTGTGGGGTGGTTTTCAGGCAGGTTCAAGGCCTCGAAATTGTGGTAGTCGTCTTCCACCTCGGGGCCGGAGGCGATTGAAAAACCGAGGTTGCGAAAGATGCCCTCCATCTCGGCGATGACCTGGTTGATGACGTGGATGGAGCCCTTCTTGAGGATGCGGCCCGGCAGGGTTACATCTATGCCCTGCACTGCCTTCTCTGGAGCAAAGGATTGGGCCTTTTCATCAAGGGCCTGCTCCATGAAGACCTTAAGCTGGTTCGCCAGGGCGCCGATACGGGGACGTTCGACTGCATCCAGGGACCCCATTTGACGCAAAATTGCCGTGAGCCTCCCCTTGCGGCCCAGGTATTGAATCCTTAAGGGCTCGATCTCTTCAGGCTTACTGATGTGTTCCAGGTCCTTTACGAACGCCTTTCGAAGTTCTTCGAGCTGACTGTCCATCTATGCCTGAGAAACTGAATCCAGGATTTGGGTGAACCCCTTGGGATCGGTGACGGCAAGATCCGCAAGGACCTTCCTGTCAAGCTCGATACTGGCATTCTTTAAGGCATGTATGAAGCGGGAATATGTAAAACCCCGCTGTTTGAGGGCCGCACTGATCCTGGCAATCCACAGGCGCCTGAATTCCCTCTTGCGCTGGCGCCTGTCACGGTAAGCAAAGGCAAGTCCTCTGTTGAGCGACTCCTGGGCAGCCCGGACGAGGTTTCTTCTCCCGCCGTAATAGCCCTTGGTAAGCTTGTGAACCCTTATTCTCTTTCTTTTTCCTACTACACCACGTTTTACTCGCATGATCCTTACACCTCTTAGAGATACGGCAGCATCTGCCTCACGCCGGCCAGATTCGCGGAATCCACAAGCCCGGACTTCCTGAAGTTCCTCTTTTGCTTGGTTGTCTTACAGGAAAGGAGGTGCCTGGCATATGCCTTGTTCCTCTTCACCTTTCCGGTGCCGGTCGCTTTGAACCGCTTCGCTGCACTCCGATTTGTCTTTAGTTTCATCATTCACTCCTCATATCTACTTCGGGGCCAGCATCATAACCATGGTCCGGCCTTCTGCCCGGGGCTCTGTCTCGACAACGGCCATTTCTGCGACATCATCGCGGACCCGGATAAGCATCTCGAGTCCTTTGTCCATGTGTATGATCTCCCTGCCCCTGAACCGCATTACGACCTTTACCTTGTTCTTTTCATCCAGGAACCGCATGATGTGTTTGAGCTTGAACTGGTAGTCATGCTCATCGGTCTTGGGCCTGAACTTTATCTCCTTGATGACGATGACCGTCTGTTTCTTCCTGGCAAGGGCCTCCCGCTTGGACTGCTCGTATTTGAATTTGCCGTACTCCATGATACGGCATACGGGAGGGGTTGCATTGGGGGCAACCTCGACAAGATCCATCTCCTGATCCAGAGCAGATTGAAGGGCCGCAGGTACGGTCATGATACCCAGTTGCTCACCATCAGAAGAAATAACCCTGACACTCTCCGCAACGATTCGCTCGTTAACCCTTATCCTGTCCTTCTCGTTCGGTCTGAAAAAGCCGTTTCTAGCGATGCGACCCTCCTATAAATTCGTTTAAGCGCTTTTCTAACCTAGCATGTATTTGTTGTCAACACGTTTAGATCACAGGATCAAAGGACTTTACCAGGGCGATGAACTCATCAAGCGCAAATGTCTTCTGCTCGCCTGAGCGATCCCGAATGTTCACGGTACCGTCTGCCTTCTCGCGGTCGCCCACGATTACCATGTAAGGGGCCTTCTGAACCCGTGCTTCACGTATCTTGAAGCCGATCTTCTCGTTGCGGAGATCGAGCTCTGTCCTGATTTCCTTGTCTCTTAAGACATCTGCCACCTTGCTTGCATACTCGGCCTGGGCATCGGTGATGTTCATGACAACGGCCTGCACGGGGGCAAGCCAGACCGGGAATGCGCCTGCGAAGTGCTCGATGAGCACGCCGATAAACCGCTCGATAGAGCCCAGGATGACCCGGTGGAGCATGACGGGCCGGTGCTTCTCTCCGTCCGAGCCTATGTAGTGTGTGTCAAAACGCATGGGCAGGGAGAAGTCGCACTGGATGGTGGCGCACTGCCATTGGCGACCGATGGCATCCTTGATCTTGACATCGATCTTGGGGCCGTAAAAGGCGCCGTCGCCCTCATTGATGTCGTACGCAAGGCCCTTCTTGTTCAAAGAGTCGATCAGGGCCTTGGTGGCCATATCCCAGTCTTGGTCGCTCCCAATGGATTTCTCAGGCCTGGTGCTGATCTCCATGGTGTATTCAAAACCGAAAACGGCCATCACCTCTTCAACCATGTCTATGATTGCCATGATCTCGTCAATGAGCTGGTCCGGCCTGCAGAAGATGTGGGCGTCGTCCTGGGTGAACTGACGCGTGCGGAGCAGTCCGTGGATAACGCCTGATTTTTCGTGCCTGGTAACATTGCCCAGCTCGAAATAGCGCAACGGCAGGTCGCGGTAGCTCCTCACCTTGGACTTGTATATCATGATATGGGACAGACAGTTCATGGGCTTGATGCCGTAGAGCTGTTCGTCGACTTCAGTGAAATACATATTCTCCTTGTAGTTGTCCATGTGACCGGAGGTCTCCCACATCTTGCCTCTCAGGATGCTGGGGCCGAAAACGATGTCATAGCCCCTCTTGAAGTGGATTTTCTTTTCGAACTCTTCGAGGATAGACCGGAGCCTGCCGCCCTTGGGCATATAGATGACCATGCCGGGACCCACATCATCGGAGAACATGAACAGCTCGAGCTCCTTACCGAGCTTGCGGTGGTCGCGCTTTCGGGCTTCTTCCAGGAAGGTGAGATATTGGTCGAGGTCTTTTTTTGATCCGAAGGCCGTGCCGTAGATCCGCTGGAGCATCTTTTTGCGCTCGTCTCCCCTCCAGTAAGCACCTGCAACGGACAAGAGCTTGAAGGCCTTGAGAAAACCGGTGGAGGGCACATGCGGGCCCCTGCACAAGTCGGTAAAGGTCCCCTGCTCGTAGAGTGAGACCGTGTTCACGTCGTCGCCCAGGCCGTCAATGATCTCCACCTTATAGGGCTCACCCTTTTCTTCAAAAAAGGCCCTCGCTTCCTTTTTGGGTAGTTCCCTGCGGATAAAAGCAGTGTCCTGCTTGACGAGCTCACCCATCTTCTCTTCTATCTTGGCAAGATCTTCCGAGGAAAATGGCTCTTCACGGTCAAAATCATAGTAGAATCCATCCTCGGTGGAAGGACCTATGGTGGGCCTGGCATCCGGGAAGAGGAGCTTCACGGCCTCTGCCATGACATGTGCCGTGGAATGCCGCAGGAGTCCTACACCCTCCGGGGAATCGGCAGATATCGTCTCGATAGTAATGCCGTCAGCCAGCGATGTGGAGAGATCCTTCAAAATCCCTCCCACACGTGCTGCAATCACACGTTTGTCTTTCATAACATCCCTGATAGTCGATGCGCCGGTAGGTATGGCCTTGCCGTTCACAATAACGGTGATTTCGGGCATAGCATCTCCAGATAAGAAGTGGTAGGCACGCAGGGATTTGAACCCCATTAGTGCCTTGAGTATTTTCAATGGGTTAAGTCTGAAAAGGGCCATTTTTGACCGTCGCCAGACCGTCACCAAATACTCTTTTGAGGGTAAATACATGAAGAAAAAGATTCTGGCAATAGCTTTGGTTTTGTCGGTCTTTCTAAAAACGCGGCGATCTTCGCACATGATCTCTCCTTTCTGTTAATATGCAAAGGGTCCACTCAGACATTGTTTTAGCGTCGGTTATCTATTTGTAAGATCGAGTTGTAACTAATGTATCTGATGTCGGGTCTGAAAGTGCCGGTAGTTCCAGTAACGGTGCTTTTATGCTTTCCAGGCCAAGTTCTTCGGCCAAAATCTCGGCTTAATTTCTCAATTGATACTTTCAATTACCGCTGCAAATGGCACGCAGCGCATCGATATCATCCTGTGATGGCCCGAGCGTTGTCGTC
>JBEKLI010000118.1:0-6290 GCA_050010275.1 Desulfomonilia bacterium
CCGTTGGCTCATTATATCCTGATGTGAATGAGACCCAGTATCAACGGTATTTTGGCATTTACTCCGGCATTAATTTCCTTTATAGCATCCATCTACCCGATCACACCTAATTAATAGAGGTCGCACATGACACAGGGAAACAATTCGGACAATACATCCAAGGAATTCGCCGATCTCCTTAAAACCTACGATGAGGAACAGCGGGACAGCATACAGGTGGGGGACAGGCTTAAAGGAAAGATCATCTCCATCGGCAAGGAACACATATTCGTCGACACCGGATTCAAGGTAGACGGCGTCATCGAGCGCTCCGAGTTCCTCGATGAGGAAGGCAACCTGCCCTATAGCGTGGGTGATACTATCGATGCATTCGTCATGTCGCGCAGGGGAGGGGAGATCAGGCTGTCTAAGGCCATCTCGAGCATCGGCGGCCTGAGTATCCTGCAGGAGGCCCATGAGAAGGCGGTTCCCATCGAGGGGAAGGTCCTGGAGCAGGTCAAGGGCGGGTATCGCGTGGAGGTGGTGAAGCGCAAGGCATTCTGCCCCTTCAGCCAGATGGACCTCTTCCGCGTCGAAGACACTTCCATACATATAGGCAAGACATACCTCTTCCTCATCACCGAGCTGGAGGAAGACGGCGACAATATCATTCTTTCCAGGAAGGCCCTGCTGGAGCAGGAACAGACCAGAGTAAGAGAGGCCTTCTTCGATCGTATGGAAGTAGGGGCCGTGCTAGAGGGCATTGTGAGCAGGCTCATGCCCTATGGCGCACTCGTTACGCTTGCAGAAGGCATCGAGGGTATGGTGCACGTATCCGAGATGAGCTGGTCCAGGATCCTCTCGCCCGAGGATATCCTGCATATTAACGAGAAGATTACGGTCAAGGTGTTGAGCATCGAGGAAGACCCGAAGATAAGCCGCAAGCGGATATCACTCTCCATGAAGCAGGTGGCCGATGACCCCTGGAACAGCGTGCTGAACCGCTTCAAACCGGGTGATCGTCTGCGGGCAAAGGTGACGCGCATTGCGGAGTTCGGTGTGTTTGTGGAGATCGCCCAAGGCATCGAGGGGCTCGTGCACATATCCGAGATGAGCTACAAGAAGCGTGTGAAAAAACCCCAGGATATGGTCTCGGTAGGCGATGAAGTAGACGTGATGATCAAGGACATCTCGCCGGAGTCCAGGAGGATCTCACTTTCCATGAAAGAGGCCGAGGGTGACCCGTGGATCGGCATCCAGGACAGGTATCCCCCCGAGAAGGTGGTTGAAGGCGTCATCGAAAAGAAGGAGCGCTTCGGCTATTTCGTGAGGATAGAGCCCGGCATTACCGGACTGCTGCCGAAATCCGTGATGGCCCAACATTATGATGCGTCCGCCCTGGACAAACTCCGGGAGGGAGATGCCATTACCGTGACCATCGAACGAGTAGATGCCGAGCAGAGAAAGATATCACTCTCACCGGGTAACAAGGGAGAGGAAGGTGACTGGACCAGGTTCACCCAGGCAGGTGATAACAAGGCCTCCTTCAGCTCTCTGGGCGACAAACTCCAGAAGGCACTGGACACCAAGGATAAGAAAAGGAAGTAAAAGCTTTTTAGCTGTTGGCTTTCGGCTTATGAGGTGGCATTCCTGCGGAGACTGCCCCCCTAAACATCTTCCCTGACGAGTTGCCTTAAAAAGGGTTGTCTGAGCACATCCCTCACCTTCTCCTGAGATCCTTATACCGGAAGCAGTGTACCAGGTGGTCGTTGACGACCCCTCCTGCTTGAAGGAATGAATAGCAGATCTTACTCCCGACAAAAGAAAAACCTGATCCCTTCAGCGCCTTGCTTACGGCATCCGACAGGGGCGTCGAGGCCGGTATTTCTTCAAGCGTCTTCCACTTGTTGTGGATCACGCCCCCTTTTGTGAAAGACCATATGAAAGAATCGAATGTGCCGTACTTTTTTTGTAATGCCAGAAAGGCCCTTGCGTTGCTGACGGCTGCCCGGATCTTCAGCCGGTTCCTGATAATGGATTGATTCTGGCATGCCGCTTCTATCTCGGCGTCTGACATTCGAGCGGCTCTGGCCGGGTCAAAGCCATGAAAGACCTTTCCGAACGCCTCCCGCTTATGGAGCACCGTCCTCCATGAGAGACCGGCCTGGAACGCGTCGAGTACGAGGAACTCAAACCATTTCCTGTCCTCATGAACGGGTACCCCCCATTCGTCATCGTGGTACGCCAGCATGAGCGGATCGTCCCGCAACCATGCGCAACGGGGTTTGTCATCCTGCATCACTCTCGTTCCTTTCTACAAGGGAAATAATCACCTGATCAGCTCTGCCAACCCATAGACCGGCCGGATTTTCCCTCCAGAGGATATCTCGCCGGTTACCACGCCCATGGCAAAGCCGCCGATCAGCCAGTTTGTCACTGTTTTCCGGTCGGCAACCCTGAGCACAAGCGATCCGGCACCCTTGTTGCCTTGCCACGAAACACGCCAGCTCCCAGGCCAGCGGTAGAAGCCTAAGGCATACCTTCTTTCTGGCACCTCGATCCGCAGGTCTTCCAATAATTCAAGGTGCTGGTCCAAAACCTGGAATCCCAGGACCTGCTTTATGGCCTTTGACCAGGCCCTACCCTTTGAGGTGTGCAGATAAAAATCACCCCCGTCACTCGTTGTCAGATACAATCCCTGGAAGTCGTTATAGAACAGACCGGAAAAGGAGGAGTACCAGGGGGACAGGTTCTTCATGAATATATATTCGTAAATCACCCGGCCGTGGATCACCCGGTCTCTCCATGTCAGTGTCGCCGATGTCGAGCCCATGGAATAGATCACTTCGCCGGTGATCCTGGAGACCCGCTCATTCATCGGATCAATAACCAACTTCAATTGATTGCAAGGACTATCGAGCGTTATGCCGTTTTTCACCTCACCCGAGAACCGGAAATAGGGTGAATCGGGGATGCGGAGCAAGTCCTTCTCCTTGTTCTCATACTCACCCGCGCCCGATATTGTGATCCACCCCGCATGCTCGTCGTGCAATACGCAATGCGCATCGGCACTAAATTTCTCTCCGCGCCTTGCCCGGTCATTGTCGATTGCAAAGACCACATGACCTTTTTCGTCGGCACCGGCAAATGAAAAATAGTCGGAGACAAAAACAGGCCCCGAACCACTCACGGCCTTCGTCACATCGAGTGCTCCGGGGCTTACGGCAGAATATGGGCCTTCTCTTCCCTGGTCGGATGAAAAGGCACAGAGTGTGACGGCGAACACCCCCAAAACCAGAGGCAGTAAAATTCTTACAATACCGGTTTTTTGTACCATAGACCGTAGTATCCCTCTGTTATATATGGACAGGCCCTTATGAGTACCTCTCATAATGCAGGGGATCTCATACGAATTTATTTTTATTGTCACTCCCGCGAAACTTGTCCTCGACCTGATCAGGGAGCGGGGGTCCAGAACTACTCAAAATAACTGGATTCCCGCTTCCGCGGGAATGACACTGAGGGTAAGATCGCTCATTCTTTTTCGAGATCATCAATTTTTAGAGGTACCTTTATTATGTAAAATATATAACTACGATAATACACAGTAAAGAGAAGTTGGAACAGTCCCCTTTTTCAACCCGTCCATAATCTCTGGTTGTATCCTCCAATACTCAGCTTATTATAAAGTTCAATGAGGCTGCCGAATGATCTTGATTGTTATCTTCTCTTGTATAATAGTATGTTCATCATATATTAATATTTGGAATGGCTATGGAGGCAAAAGGAAAATTCATCTCACCCATCCGGAAGTCGCCGGCAATACCTACCCTGGTGGCCGACCAGATCATCGACCTCATCGGCCGGGGCAAGCTCAAACCCGGAGACAGGCTCCCTTCCGAGCACGAGATGACCGAACGCTTCCGCATCAGCAGGATCTCGCTGCGGGAGGCCATGAAGCTGCTTGAGGCCAAGGGGTATGTCGAGTCCCGGCACCGGAAAGGCAAGTTCGTCAGATCACCCGCCGATACGGCGAAGACCTCCATCGAAGACCTCCTGCTGGTGGACCAGGAGAAGATCTGGGAGCTCTTATGCGTGCGCAGGATCCTCGACTCCGAGGCGGCGCGCCTGGCATGCCTGAATGCCACGGCGAAAGACCTCTCAAGGCTCAAGAGGATTTTCGAGCGGGTAGTTGAGGTCGGGGAAGACGCCGTGCTCCACGATGTGAAAGAAGGGGGCAAACTCTACATCGAATTCTTCAATGCCCTGATGGAATCGACGAAGAATTCCATTTTCATGCATATCCGCAAGTCCATGAACTCCCTTCTCATAGGTGCATTGCCCTACAGCAGGAAAAAGCTCTCGACCATAGAGGGAAGCTCGCGCACCATTGTCAGGCAGCTCCACTGCCTCTTCCAGGCCATTCAAAAGCGGGATGCCGAGGCTGCACAATCGGCTACCGTGGAACATATCGATTATCTGAAACGATCGTTAAAAAAGGCTTTATCGGTCTCCTAATTTTTTTACCCTCCTGTTTAAGGGGCCGCCGCGACAGTCTTACCCGTCCCGGCGGCCCTTGTTTGAAGGGTTATAATAAGATTCCCATTACGACTCGTAAAACTTCTTCCCCTTGGCAGCCATGTTCACCAGGATATCGACCGGCTTGTAGAGAGGGCCGTAGCCCTGCACGAGGCGTTTCATCTTCTCCGTAATCGAAAAGGTTGTTGATTATCCCTTAAGGAAAAATTTAACGGGGCCGCCCGCCGCGCACAGCCCTATGCATCTCGAAGCGCGCATTGGCGGACGGCCCTAAGATAGAAGAACAAGGGTTTGATACCTCCAAACCTACCACCTCTCTTATTAGAGACCGAGCTGCCTTGATATGATGAGCAGCATGATCTCGGACGTTCCGGCATAGATGGTCTGTACCCTTGCATCCCGGAACATGCGGGCAATGGGGTATTCTTCCATGTACCCGTAGCCGCCGTGGAACTGGACGCACTGTGCGACCACACGGTTGAGCATCTCGCAGACCCAGTACTTGGCCATGGATGCCTTCTTGACATCCTTCCTGCCTTCGAGATGATCGATGAGGAGGCTCTCTACAAACGCCCTGCCGACCTCCACCTCGGTCGCCATCTTGGCGAGCTCGAAGGAGATATACTGGAAGCGACTGATGGGCCTGCCGAAGGCCTCCCGTGTCTTGGTAAACTCGATGGTGAGCCTCAGCGCCTCTTCCGCCCCAACCTGGGAGCCCATGGCGCACACGAGGCGCTCCTGCTGGAGCTTGTCCATGAGGCAGTAGAACCCGTGGCCCTCGTGTCCCAGCAGGTTTGAGGCAGGGACGCGGCAGTCCACAAAGGCCATTTCCAGGGTGTCCTGGGAATGCAGCCCGATCTTGTCGAGCTTCCTGCCCTTTTCGAAACCCGGCGTGCCGTCTTCCACCACGATGAGCGACATGCCCTCATAGGGACTGGCGGCATTCAGGTTGGTCCGGGCGGCCACGACGACCAGGTCGCAGTTGATGCCGTTACTTATGAAGGTCTTCTGGCCGTTGATGATGTATGAATCACCATCCTTGATCGCCGTGGTGCGGATGGCCGCCAGATCGGAGCCGGTGCCCGGTTCGGTCATGGCGATGGCCGTGATGATATCGGCCGTGACGCAGCCCGGCAGCCATTTTTTCTTCTGTTCATCGGTCCCGTAGGTGAAGATGTAGGGTACCACGATGTCCGAATGGAGCGGGAAAAAGAAGCCCCCGCAGCGGGTCCGTGCAAGCTCCTCGGTCAGGATAAAGGAATAGAGGAAGTCGACCCCGGAGCCGCCGTATTCCTCAGGCAGCCATGGACAGAGGAATCCCTGTGCCGCGAATTTCTTCCAGGCCTCCTTTGGGACGATCCCGTCTATCTCCCACTTGTCCGCGTTCGGGGTTACCTCTTTTTCAAAATACCGCCTCACCGACTCCCGGAAGATCTGATGTTCCTCGGTATAGTATTTGTCCAGCAAAGACATGGCGTCCTCCTTTAAGATCCCTTTACACATCATTTCAGAACTGCAATGACTTCAGTTTGCCGTCCGCATAGAGCTGCCTGAGCTCGCGTTTGTTGAATTTGCCCACGCTGGTCTTGGGGATCTCCTTTAAGAAGATGATCTCATCGGGTATCCAAAAGGCAGCCTTGACCTTGTCCTTGAGGAAATCCTTGAGCTCATCGGCGGTAACCTTCTGCCCCGGTGATGCAGCGACACAGGCCAGTGGCCTCTCCTGCCACTTGGGGTGCGGCACACCGATGATGGCAGCCTCCATCACCTTG
>JBEKLI010000119.1:0-6258 GCA_050010275.1 Desulfomonilia bacterium
GTTTTCATATGAGCTTGAAACCAGGATATATCTTTCCGTGGTAATCACGACACACGGGCAAGCCTTTCAGGCTTTGCCCGTGCCACTCACGTACAGTCTCAGTATCCAATTAATATCTATATCGACTTTCCTACTCAGCTCCTTTTAAATCACTATTACAGAGTTATCCGTATCCCCGAGCGGAGAAGGAACATACTTATCCGCATCCCAGTCATTCTCCCATGTGGCGGCATCAATAAGATACCGATATTGATACTCATGGCCCGGCGCAAGATCCAATGTGACACTGAAAGAGCCGTCCCTCTGCTTCTTCATGGGGGTGGCATGAGTATCCCAATTATTAAAATCACCGACGAGATATACATCTCTTGCAGAGGTCACCGCCTCTTTCGGTAAACAGAAAGTAACCTTGCACTCCGGCCTCGCTTTTTTGAACTGCTTCTTAATACTCATTGCCTGTCTCCTTTTTGACCTTTTTAATATCAATGATGAACTGCTTTCATAAGGCGAATCCTTTATTATGATGGTTCTTTGCCGCTTGATACCCTTCTATTGCGATATTCCTCATAATCAGGCACCAGGCGATCATACTCTCCGTCCATTAAGGGTGAAGATATCATGAAATCAGCAGAGGCCCGGTTGCAGGCAATGGGTATGTTCCATACCACTGCCATCCGCAGGAGGGCCTTCACATCGGGGTCATGGGGCTGCGGCTCGAGCGGGTCCCAGAAAAAGATGAGGAAATCGATCTCTCCATCTGCGATCTTGGCACCTATCTGCTGATCACCGCCTAATGGTCCGCTTTGGAGTCTGGTGACCTTGAAGCCGAATTCCCGTTCCAGTATCTTGCCAGTGGTGCCTGTGGCATATATCTTATGGTGCGCCAAGAGAGTGCGGTTAAATTTTGCCCACTCCACAAGGTCCTTTTTCTTGTTGTCGTGCGCCACAAGGGCGATCTTCTTATCATGTTCCATAGCGATTTTTTTATGCTCCATACGAATGTATGCTCCTTTCTATTCAGTAGAGAAAAGACCTTGAGAGAGTGACGAACTCTTTGATGGGTAATCAAGGGATTCTTCATACTCGCACACTACGTCTTTAATAAGCAACAAGAGAATGTTCGATAAAACCGACAGCTCACGATTAAATCTCCGGCCTCAAATCTCGGGTGAACCCGAAACTTGATATTTTTCAAAAATTTTACCTTCATATATCTGAACATAGTATATACAGGGGTTCATGCTGACAGATAAACTCATGGCTGCCTGGGAACTCACAACAACCGCGCTGTATACCGTCATACTCGGGATACCGGTTATCTTCATCTCATTCTTCAGCAAAACCGGCAGAATCCCATACAAGTTTGCAAAGATGTGGGCCTGGCTTGTCGTAAAGACGAACCGGGTAAAGATCCGGATAGAGGGGAGAGAAAAACTCCGGGCTCACTGCTCATACATCTTCATGTCCAACCATGCCAGCAATCTCGACCCGCCGGTGATTGCCTACACGCTGGAACATACCCTGCGGTTCGTGGCGAAAAAATCGCTTACCAGGATCCCGGTGTTCGGCACCGCCATCCGGCTTGCAAGGATGATCGTCATAGACCGGGATGATGCACAAGGCGCAAGGGAGGCCATAAACCGTGCCATGCAGGAGCTTACCGGAGGCATCAGCGCCTTTTTCTTTGCTGAGGGCACGAGGAGCCTCGACGGCAGGCTGCAGAAGTTCAAGAAAGGCGGGGTGATGCTCGCACTGAAAACAAAGCTCCCGATCGTGCCAATAACGATCATCGGCAGCTACGCGCTGCTGCCGAAAAACGCCATCCGGATAAAACCCGGCGTGGTCAGGGTCATCATCAGCGACCCGATCGACACGAAAACCTATACAGAGGACGACAGGGATGTCCTCCTCGAACGGGTCAGGTCCGTCATCAGCGCCAACCTCGAAAAATACGGCAACACATGAAGGTCTCAAAGGGCCGACGGACGTCTTTATTTATCAACTCGTCCGCAACGACCCCACGATGTTCATGCGCGAAATGTTCTTTATATCCGATTGGGCGGTGTTTTTACTCGTCCGTATCTTGCCCGGTTCAAAATTGCTATTAATTAAATACCAAGGAGAATCTATCCATGGCGCTTATTGCACATGATCGCGGCAGTCCGGGAAATGAGGCAGGGTTGCAGCCGGCCACACTTTTGTCGCAGCCGTTTGCCGCAGTCGGAAAGGCGGTGATCTCCTGGATCGACAATCTGGGCGCCTCAGCCATTTTCCTCATTCTTGCCCTGATGAAGATCTTCCGGTACGATCAATTGTCCAAGGGAATGCAGCAGCTCTATTACATCGGGGCGAGGTCCACGGCGATCATCATCCTCGTGGGCCTGTTCACCGGCATGGTCCTTGGCCTCCAGTCCTACTACGCTCTTGTCAAATTCGGTGCGCAGGGGGCGGTCGGCA
Source organism: Desulfomonilia bacterium (assembly GCA_050010275.1). Classification (GTDB taxonomy): domain Bacteria; phylum Desulfobacterota; class Desulfomonilia; order UBA1062; family UBA1062; genus MWEI01. The sequence goes on from JBEKLI010000119.1 coordinate 2,458, forward strand.
CACTGGTGGCGCTGTCTCTGGTGAGGGAACTGGGGCCGGTCCTCACGGCCATCATGATTACGGCCAGGGCGGGTTCCGCCATCACGGCAGAGGTCGGCATCCTGCGCATCTCCGAGCAGATCGACGCCCTGCACACCATGCGTATCGACCCGCTCGCATACCTCATCAGCCCCAGGATCACCGCCTCCATCATCGGCTTTCCCCTGCTCACCGCCGTCTTCGACCTCGTCGGCATCATGGGCGGATATATCTCGGGGGTGCTGCTGCTGGGCGTGAATGCCGGAACCTATTTTCACCGGGTACAGGCAAGCCTCGATATGAAGGATATCACGGAAGGCTTCATAAAGGCCCTCGTCTTTTCAATGATCGTCTCTACGGTCTGCTGCTTTCACGGCTATTTTGCACACATGCGCTCCGACAGCCATGGGGCCAAGGCCGTCGGCCTTTCCACCACCTCGGCCGTCGTGACCTCCTGCGTGCTGATCCTGGTCGCGGACTATGTCGTGACTTCACTCCTCATATAGAGAGACCCATGGATACCCCGCTGATCGAATTCAGAGACGTCACCAAGCGCTTCGGGACAATAACGGTCCTTGAGCGTATCAATCTGAAGATCTATGAGGGGCAGATCACGACCATCATCGGCCTGAGCGGCGGCGGCAAGACCGTGCTCCTCAAGCACATGATCGGGCTCCTCAAGCCCGATACGGGGACCATCCTTTTCCGGGGCGAGCCCATCGCCAAGATGAAAAGGGCTCAGATTGACGCCTCCCTTGCCCGGATGAGTTTCATGTTTCAGGACAATGCACTCTTCGACTCCATGACCGTCCGTGAAAACATCGCGCTGCCCCTTAAGGAAACGACGAATCTGAAAAAGGCCGAAATCGACAAACGGATCATGGCCAGGATCGAACAGACGGAACTCGTTGATGCGGCCGAGAAGTTCCCTTCGGAACTCTCAGGCGGCATGCAGAAACGGGCGGCCCTGGCGCGGGCGCTTGTGACCGATCCCCAGATAATCCTCTTTGACGAGCCCACTGCCGGCCAGGACCCTGTGCGTAAAAATGCCATCCTGAGCATGATAGCCCAGTACCAGAGAAAATTCGGGTTTACCGCGGTCCTGGTGAGCCACGAGATCCCTGATGTCTACTTTATCTCAAACCGCATCCTCGCGCTCTATAACCGCGGAATCGTCTTTCAGGGAACGCCCGAGGAACTTGAAAATTTCGATCACCCCTTCAAGGATGAAGTCCTCCACAGCATGGAGGGGTTGCAGGAAGAATTGTCGGGCCTGCATTCCAAGAGGCAGTTCAAGGTTCTTTACCATTCCCAGATGAAGCACAGGGCGCTTGGAGAGACCTATACGGTTGCGGTTTTCTCTCTGGATTCGCTGGAATCAATCATCTCGATTTTTGGCCACGAGGCGGCACAGGAGGCGATACGGAGTATGGGATCGTATATCGACAAACACTTCGGCGTCATCGGCGGCTTTTCCACCCGCCACCACACCAATGAATTCGTCACCGTGCTTCCCTATTCGGAGCTTGATGAGGCACGGGATATCCTGAAGGAGTTCATCGAAGATTTCAGGGAGCACGGAATTCGCGATATCTGGGCAGGGGCCAGCAGGCGAGCTGCTCCGGGGGAGTGCGCCGAATTCACTGTCCTCGCCGGGCTTGCCCAGGGCCAACCCGTTGCAGACATAGACGCGGTCATAGCTTCCGCAGAATCTCAGCTCAAAGAAATCAGCCGGATGCAATGCCCGGCCGGGGGGATAAGCACATGAAAAAGTATGCCATGGAGACAACAGTCGGGATCTTTGTCGTTCTCGGACTAGCCTGCATAGGGTATATGACCGTGAATCTCGGCCATGTATCTTTCTTGAGCGACAACTCCTACCCCCTCAAGGCACAATTCACCTCGGTGTCCGGCCTGAGGGTCGGCAACCCCGTGGATATGATGGGCATTGAGATCGGACGGGTCGAAGGGCTCACCATGGACCCGCAGCAGCAAAAGGCGGTGGTGGAAATAAGAATCCGGAATGGCATAAGGATCTATGCTGATGCCATCGCCTCCATCAAGACCGAAGGCCTCATAGGAGACGATTACTTGAGCATAGACCCAGGAGGCGCAGGCACACTCCTCAAACCGGGCGGGAGCATCATCGAGACGCAGCCGCCCGTTGATCTCATAGAGCTCATCGGCAAGTCTGCCTTCGGCGAGGTGAAGAGTAAGGATTCAAAACAATGAGGAGGGGTAAATTCGTGAAAAGACAGATCGCTCTCGTAAGTATTCTGATGCTCTTGCTCTCATCGGTTCCGGCCTATGCCGGCGTACCGCTCGACACGGTACGGGTAGAGGTGAACAAGGTGCTCGATGTCCTGCGCGACCCTGCGCTCAAACCCGAGTCTGCCAAGGAGATCAAGAAAGAGAGACTGCGGTCGATCTATAATGACATGTTCAACGAGGTCGAACTCTCCAGGCGGACCCTGGGGCGTAACTGGAGCATGTTGAATCCCGATCAGCAGAAGGAATTCATTCATCTCTTTGAGCAGGTACTGGAAAAGGCCTACATCGACAAGATCCTTTCCTATACCAATGAGAAGGTTGTCTATGCTAAAGAAGCCCCTCTCTCGGAAAACCAAGTGGAGGTCCAGACCAGGATCGTCACCTCATCAAAGGAAATCTCCATCTCCTACAGGATGATCCTCAAGGACGGCACCTGGAAGGTATACGATGTGGTTGTGGAAAACGTGAGTCTCGTATTGAACTACCGTACCCAGTTCAATGGGATCCTGGCAAAAAATTCGCCTGAGCAGCTCCTGGAGATCCTAAGAAAAAAGGTGAAGGAGCAGTGAGACTTTACTTTTTTCATTTTTATCCTAATAAAATATTGATGAGAATTATATGTACCACAAAGCTTTTCGTCTTATTGGCCGTGTTTTTCGCCTTTCTGGCTGCGGGATGCGCCCATGATGTGAACCGCCCTCTTCCCTTAGGACAGCAAGAGGTAGCCTCACCGTCCCAGTCGGTTCTCCCCTCTTCCGGAGAGGAACAGCCCCTTGATGAAGAAGAGCCGGTGACGATTGCAGATCCGCTGGAGCCCTTCAACAGGGCCATGTACCTCTTCAACGATAAGTTCTATTTCTGGTTGCTCAAACCCGTGGCTCAAGGATACAGCACGGTTGTTCCCGAAGGCGCCCGGATAAGCGTGAAGAATTTCTTTTTCAATCTCGAATTTCCGATCCGTTTTGCAAACTACCTGCTTCAGGCGGATCTTCGCGGTGCAGCCACCGAACTTGGCCGCTTCGGCGTGAACACCACCATCGGTATTGCCGGATTTTTCGATCCCGCTTCAGGCAAGGTGTTCGATCTCCCCAAACGGGATACCGACATGGGTCTGACCTTTGCTTCCTGGGGGATCGGACACGGATTCTACATCGATTGGCCGGTGCTCGGCCCTTCCAGCCCCAGGGATTCCGTAGGTAAAGCGGGCGATTATTTCCTGAACCCGGTCTCATATATAAGTCCCTGGTATGCGTCGCTCGGAATCAGGGGATACGAAGATGTGAACGACACATCCCTGGCCATCGGGGATTATGAGTCTCTCAAAGAGGCGGCCCTTGATCCCTATGTGGCGCTCCGGGATGCCTATGTTCAATATCGCCAGAAGGGAATCGGGGAAAGAAAGTCAGAACCGGAGCCCGTCAACCCTCAGACGGAGTGAACACCGAAAGATATCCCCGGACAGTCAATTGACGGTAATGCCGGTTTCATGAACTCAAATAACATGATCAGCTC
>JBEKLI010000120.1:0-6251 GCA_050010275.1 Desulfomonilia bacterium
AAGGGCAAGATCACCAAGATCGACAAAACAGCTAACACGATCGATGTAAAGGGCAAGACCTTCACCGTGAAGGCAGAAGACATCGCCACCTTGAAGAAGGGTCAGATGGTAAAGATTACAGCGGCAGCCGGCACCATGAACGCAGACAAGATCGAGGTTATTAAGGCAAAGAAGGCAGTGAAGAAGGCGGAGAAGAAGTTAGAAGAGAAGAAGGTTGAAGAGAAAGCAGCTGAGAAGAAGGCTGAATAGTAACGCTTAACAACTGAGAGGTATCTGGAGGATGAAAAGGGTAGCGATCATACTCTGTACCCTTGGGGTTCTCTCCTTAAGTGTGCATGCGCAGGATACGCTCCTGACAGCACAGAAAGGAGGAACCCCTCCTCCTGTTTCAACGAAGGTCGTAGCTCCCTTGGAGGTGAGAGGGAAGATCGACACCATCACTCTTTCAGAACCTTCTCTGGGTATCCGGCCGGAAATCACCGTATCAGGTGAAGACGGGAAAAAATACACCTTCCTCATCAGGACCACCACAACCATTTATGGACCGGACTGGAAAGCGATATCCATTGATAAACTGGTGAAGGGACAGCAGGTAAGGGTTCAGTATATTACCAACAAAGATGGCTTCCTGGTGGCACAATCCATTAAACCGGCTCATGTAAAAAAGGGGTAACCCCCGCTATTTTTCCCGGATCAGCCTATCTCTTCAGCAACTTAGTGTTAACCTTTCTTTTTAATTAAACTGATAGGCAAGGATAGGTCTATACTATGGTGAAGAAGATTATCATTAGCGTGGTTATCATGCTATGTTTGAATTTATTTGTTGCTCATGATTCCTTTGCTGCTAGCCGTACTCTCATAAACTCTCATCGCGGCAGGGTATATTTTGAGATATGTCTCTTAGCCAGTGCGATTGCATCGGGCATATATTTTTTTATCAGTGATTCAAAAAGTTCAAGTCCCCAATCTGAACTTGACCTGCCCAAGAATAGCGATCATCTATCAGAATCTGATATCCTGACGTATTCACAAGAGAAAATGATTTTTTCACCAGATGGGCTTGTTATTTTTAGATGGTGAATTTATTATCACACATTGTCCAGGTGGAATCATCATGCTATCACTTAAGCCTGTAATGCTCTTCATTTGGCAGAATATTCCCATCTTTTTAATCTGGCTCACCGGACTTTCCATGATGGACACCGCCTTGCACAGGGTTATACCACCACTGACTTTCGTTTCATGGCTTGCCTTAGTCCCCCTTTTCACCTCGCTGATCCTTTTAGCCTTTGCCTTGAGAAATCACCAAAATGGTTTTCGTCTCAAGAGATATCTTCTTTGGGTTTCAGCACTGGCCGGCGTGTATGCAATCACGATGTTCTTAAGGACCACTGCACCGCTGCCCATGAATACGCATAGACTCCTCTACGAGACCAGCGCCATCTTTGAATTCATCATCATCGTCCTGCATGCCCGAACGTGGCTAAAGGGATGGAGCTGGCTCTGGGTCTTTGGGTTCACGCTTTTCTTCGGTATGATCCTGGAGAATGGCGGTATCATGATGGGCTTCTTTAGGGAGGAGGGCTATCTTCTGTATCTACCGGGACTGCCCGCACCTATTGCCACCATGATCGGCTGGGTAAATATTCTCTATTGCGGCTTTTTTTCAGTAGAGAAACTTTTACCCGAATTGAGACCAGTACTACGGGGATTAGTATGTACCGGGATCGCTCTTTCCATGGACATCCCGTTTGATCCGGTGGCTACAAGACTTTCCTGGTGGGTGTGGAACGATGCGCTTACCATGAGTATCTGGGGAGTGCCTATTGTCAATTATGTGGCATGGTTTTGGGCGCTGTTCCCCTATGCATGGTGTTATTTCGCACTAAGGAATAAGAAGGGGTTAACAGAACGAAATAAGATTAAGCTCTTTTTGGGACTGGTGCCTTTGATCCTTGTGTTGGAGTTGGCAGGGGTGGTTGTGAGTCTGGTTATAATCGGAGATAAGCGAGCGTTTGAGATAGTACTTCACTTTTTCAAATCTCTCATGACGTAATATCCAGGCAGAACCTCGGGTATTTGAGCTTGTCTTATATCTAGATGAACACAAATCGGTCCATGGCCCTGGTCTTTGAATCGAACTGAAAGGGATTTGAGATTATCAAGGATGAAGTTAGGAAGGGTAAAAAAGACTTTAGAGTGAACTAAACCTTGGTTGGAGTAATTGATTGAATATGATGTGAAATCTGTTCAGTGATCAGGTCCCAGGAGTAGTGGGTCTCTGCATATTCCCTTGCTTTTTTCCCCATCTCGGTGCAGAGGGTCTGATCATCCAAGATCCTGAGTATGGCCTTGCTCAATCCTGAGATATCCCCAGGAGGAACCAGGATGCCAAATCCGGCATCCTCGATCTCCTCGAGTCCGGGGACTCCACTTGCAACGATGGGTTTACCGCATGCTGCATAGTCCCTAATTTTTAGAGGAGAAAGTGACTTATCATCTGACCATGAACCTCGTGGTCTGAAAGGGGCTGTGCACACTCTGCACTGGTTAATGAAAAGGGGTGCATCTTGATAAGGAAGAGACCCTACCATTTCAACCTGTTTCTCTATACCCAATGTATTGATCTGTCCTCTGAGAGCTGATTCTTCAGGACCAGATCCTGCTATTGCCAGCTTAGCTTCAGGTTTTACCGAGAGGACTTTGGCAAAGGCCTCTATGAGCCATTCCAGTCCCTGCCATTGTGCAAAATTTCCTATGAACCCCACATCATAACAGGGAAGTATATCGAGAGGATAGAAGTGCCGAATATTGGTACCATTTCCAATGACCGCGATCTTCTCCTCTTTTACCCCAAGCGATATCAAGTAGGATTTGATACCCTGGGATACGGTTCTCACAAGATCCGATGCATGGGCAGACCATCGCTGCAACTCTTTTCCGATGAAGGCAATGAGTTTTGGTTTTCCCGAGGATATGGCTTCCGGGCCGATCCATCCATTATGCTCGGTAATGATCTTAATATGCCGTCCCATAAGGGCCCTGGATGCAATAACATATAAACCGCTGACAATGCCGAGGCGTGAATAGATAATATCCGGATTCATCTCTTTGAGATGATACAAAAAGTATGGGATGGCAAGACCTCCCTTTATGAACATGGTGTATGTCGTTTGCGCATTCACAAAGGTTTCAAAGAAACCAATATCCGGACTGAGGAGAGACCTGATGGCAGGTGATCCGTTGAGGGATAAGTGGTAAATAGTCACATGGTATCCAATTCGAAAAAGGCTGTTTGCTACTTCAGAAAAATGAATAAGCTCGGCATCAGGTTTTTCCATTGCAAAACACGCCACCATAAGAATTTTGGTGTTCATGCAGCTTCCCTGAAATCAATATGGAACAATCTGGCCCATATGCCTGCATTGATAATCCTCCAAATGGACCAGTCAAATGGCCTTGTACCTGTTGTCATGGACAAGAATATGTCTTCCAGCTTTGTTTGGCTTATCCATAATCCAAGGTGTGCAGAGGCTTCTTTGAGCATTGCATGGAACTGTGTATTGTGCGAATCTCTCATCCACTGTTCTTCCGGGGTTACAAATCCAAGCTTATCCTGCCTTTGCCGTACTTTCTCGGGAACAATGTTCTGAATCGCCAGTCGAAGGATCTTCTTTGTCTCACCATCCCTGATTTTGTATTCATCTGGGAGTGAGTATGCGAATTCTATCAGCCTATAATCAAGAAATGGAACTCTGGCTTCAATTGAATGGGCCATGGAACTCCTGTCTTCATAATGAAGGAGTGCAGGGAGATTTGTCTGGAGGAGTTGCTTGCGCGAAAGTGCCTGGATAGATGAACTAGGCTCAGGGACAGCCTCGGCTGGATTTATAGTATGAAGTTTAAAGATATCCGGATGCATCCATGCCGGCACATCAGGCCTGCCCATAATAGACCTGCCAATTGAACGAAATCGGCTGGGTGAAAATATATATCCAAGGTTGATGAGTACCTCTTTGAGACGGTAGCCATGTCTTGCATTTATCTCCCTGAACTCCCTTTTCAGGCCTGTGAGATTCCTGTCACGAATCAATCCGGCCATCCATGCCCAGAAATAGCTGTGATATCCGCCCAGCAATTCATCAGCCCCCTGGCCATCGAGCATGACCTTCACTCCATTGCTTCGCGCCAGTTGAAATACTTCCCATTGGGCAAAGATGCTCATTGATCCGAAGGGCTCATCCTGATGCCAGGTGATGGTGTCAATGAGTGAGAGAAGCGATTCCGGATCCGGGAAGGTGTAATGTGACTCCACATGTGTATGCGCGACAACGTCTTCTATGTAAGCTCTTTCATCATAGTGCCTATCCTCAAAGCAGGAGGAAAATGTCTTTTGTATCTCAGAGGATCTCTCCTCTCCGAGGATCCTGTTAACCAAGCAGACAATGGAAGATGAATCCAAACCTCCCGAAAGGCATGAACCAACAGGTACGTCGGACCTGAGCCTTAATCTCACAGAGTCTTCAAGGAGGTTCAGAAACGTGGATGTCGCCTCTTCCAAAGTGATCGACGGTTCTACAGGACGATCCGGCAGCGTCCACCAGGTTTGAATGCGATGATGAGCGAATGCCATATCATCCGGTTCTAGGCTTGCTTGCATATACTGTCCGCCTTGGAGTTGATACACCAGGTGGAACATGGTTTCATTCGTGTGATCCAGCATGCCATGAGCAAGATAGTCGTAGAACCTCTGGGGATTGATCCGGGCTTTAAAAAATGGGAGTGCGGTGAATTGTTTTATCTCTGAGGCAAGACAGATAAGTTTCCCTGGGATACAATAATAATACAGGGGCTTCACACCAAGCCTGTCTCGTGCTGCAAAAAGCTTCTTATTCTCTGTATCAACAATGACAAAGGCAAACATGCCATTGAGTCTTTTCAGACAATCAATGCCCCATGCATGGTATGCATTAAGGACAACCTCGGTATCACACCTGGTCCTGAAGGTATATCCGAGTCTTTCCAGTTCAGCCCTGATTTCGATATGATTATATACCTCTCCATTGTATACGATCCAGAACCCGCTCTTTTCCATGCCCATCGGCTGATTCGCTTCGTCAGAGATGTCGATGATGGACAACCTGGTATGGCCTAGATGTACAGTTCCTCCTAAGAGGCTCATAGTACCAAAGTTGTCAGGTCCGCGATGACGAACAAGCTCTGTCATCTTTTCAATGATCCCCCGATAGGAAGGATCGGGATTACGAGTGACAATTGTCGATATACCGCACATCTGTTTGTATGGTCTCACTTTGTGGCGCAAGATATGCCATTGGAAGGGAGAAGTTAATGAAGTGAAAGGAGTTGGTCATACACCTTGGAGATATTATTCAGATAAGCTTCCCTGCCGAAACGTTCTTTGACAGTCTGCCGGATGACCTTGGGATCATACTTGACATGCCCCAGAATGAACCTCTCCATGGCATCTGCCAGTGCGACAGGATCTGCAACATCCACGAGGAAACCAGTCTCTGGAGTGACCACATATTCCGGTCCGCCACACCGGGTGGCAATAACCGGTTTACCACAGCTCATGGCTTCACCAAGCACGATGCCAAAGGTTTCCTGCAAGCTTGGTAATACAAAGACATCACATTGTTGCATCCAATTCCGTACTTCAGAAGGGGCGAGCCCTCCAAGAAAACGGCATTTCTCAGAAAGCCCCATCTGATGAGCCATCACCATAAGCCGCTGTCTCTCCGGTCCATCACCTCCAATGATCAATTCAAAAGATGATTGTCCGCGTTGCATCAGTATGTGGGCAGCTTCCAAAAGATAATGCAAGCCTTTGGGTCTTTTCATGATCGCAACCGTTAAGAAACGGCAGGATGAACGTGATGTATCTCTTGATTGCCCTTCAACCGGGGTAAAAAAATCCGTGTTGATGATATTACCGAGTACCTGTAAATCAATAACGGGAACGAAGTCCTGTATCTGCTGTGCTAGAGCCGGACTGACCGCTATTACTCGATCTGCACGAGTGAGGGTGTCCTTCACGAGTTGACGATTTCTTGATGTTTTCAGGTGCATGGAAAACGGGCCGGAATGCTCGGTCAGAACAACAGGGATATCATACTTTTCTTTCAGCAATGTGGCAGCCCAGCCGGCAGGCAAAACCACATGCGCATGTATGATATCCGGCCTGCCCCATTCGGACAGGAGCTTTTCAAAACAATCGCCGGGACCTCAGA
>JBEKLI010000121.1:0-6241 GCA_050010275.1 Desulfomonilia bacterium
ACCTGGGTAAAAGTTGCCGCCGGCAACGGCCACAGCCTGGCACTTAAAAAAGATGGCACACTGATAGCTTGGGGGAAAAATAACCATGGACAGCTCGGTGACGGTACGAATACTGACAGGTACACCCCTGTTCAGGTAGGATTGGGGATCTCATTCGTTTGGGATTCAATGGCTGCAGGTTATGACCACAGCATTGCCCTCAGAAAAGACGGGACCATGTGGGCATGGGGCTACAACACGTATGGCCAGCTTGGTGATGGAACTATGGTGAATAAGGATACCCCTGTACAGGTGGGATCAGACAACACATGGTCTGCCTTGGCTGCCGGATATTATCATACCGGCGCAATCACGTCCGGCGGCACACTGTGGATGTGGGGATACAATGCATCCGGCCAGCTGGGCAATGGGACATTGAGCAATAGTCCGACGCCCATACAGGTAAAATGGTGAAGGGTTATATCTGCCTTTTGGTGGAGATAAAGGAGTCAAGCTGAGGGTAATGCGCCTTAAATGATCCATCCCAAAGCTCCGCGGGTTTTGCATAAAAGCCCTTAACATTGCATATTCAAAAAGAGAGATTCTTCACTCCGTTTCATGAATGCAAATGCTTTTTACGCTTCAGGACCGCACGCGGCTGTTCCGGAAGATTGCAAAGGCGATAACGGCAAGGACAGCGGCCAGCGCTGTGGCTCCAGGGTGACCGTCTTTACCCCGTGCGCTCTGGACAAAACAGGTGTCCTCACGGATCTTGGAAAGATCGTTCCCGCCCTTTCCGCTTTCATCCTGGGCCTGGTCGGTCACCTTGAACCGGCCGAGGACCTGGGTGGAGAAGGTCACATACCCGCCTGAGGCCTTTGCATCTTCAACGGTTACCCAGGTATTGTTGTTCTCATCGTACCGCTGGACATAGAGTTGAGAGCCTTTATAGGGGACAGACACCGTTGCAGGCTCATCGAGGGCCAGGCCGTAGGGGAGGATATCAAAGAAGATGGCCTGCTCACCTTGGGCAAGCTGTGTGGACCCCGAAAACAGCCCGTCACCGCCCCATCCGATGGCGATGGGTGCCGCATCGGGGGTCGCACTCACGGGCATATCGATGGCCACACCGAAAACCTCATCCTCAAGGAGCAGGGTATTTGCGGGGTTGTAGGTCTGAAGCTGGTATATCTGCTCGGCCACGGAGAGCCGCAGCACATGGACAACATCGCCCATCTCGTCAAAGACCATATACGAGTAGCAGCCGGGGATATCCACCGTGATCGCGTCACCATTGATGTCAGGGCAGTTTGTGTCGAGCGGGTAAAAGAAGAATATTCCGTCAGGGTAGACTAACGCAAGGTCAAAGGGCGTAAGGGCCTGGAAGATCACATCGCGCACCGGATATTTCTCTGTAAGATCACCCGCACCCTGTGCCTTATCCAGGGAGAACCCCTTCATATTCGCGGCAATCGTGTCCTGGGATATCTGCCTCGCCGTCACCTGAGAGGAGCTGCCGGAATTCGAAAGAGAATAGAGCGGATCATTCGGACCAAGGCCCAGTATATCTTTTATGAGCTTCCCTACCCGGTCAACCACGCCCCCGAGGAGGGACCCACTGCCGGTGCCGGTACTCCCTGTGATTGCACTGCTGCCGGTACTCGAGCCGCTTGTTGTGCTGCCGAGTGTGCTGCTTGCGGAACCTGAATTTGTGTTACCGCCCGTACTACTGCCGGTGCTTGTACCTGTATCCGTTGTGCTTCCAGTGTTCGTGCCGGAACCGGTGCCGGTGCCGGAGTTTGTGCCCGTGCCGGCGCTTGTGCCGCTGCTGGTGCTCGTATTACTCTTTGTCGTGGCTGCAGGGATGGTTACGCTGACCTGCTGGGAAAAACCACTCTGGTTGCCGCTCGTATCGCGGGCAGTAACGGCGAAATAATAGGTCTTTCCGGCTTCCAGCCCTGTTATGTCAATGCTCGGGGTCGTACCCACACCGACAAGATGATCGTAGTTGGAAGGAGATGTCCCGTAGTATACCCAGTACCCCGCAAGGTCGCTCTCGGTGTTCCTGTTCCAGGTGACCCGTGCGGTTACGGCAAAGACAAGGGACGGAATACATATAAGGATAAGGATCAGCAGCCCTAATTTTTCCCCTGTAGAATTCAAATATTCACCCCATGAGGGTAATACAATTTTATCCCTTTCTGCGACATGTACTCATGAATGTCAAGGATGAAAAATCAATGTCCCGAGTAAAAAAGAAGGTCTTTTAACTATCGATGATAATTATATTTATATAGATAGGATGGGCGGCACACGTCCCGCCCCGATTGTTCACCGATCCTCATATTTCATTCTGCCGGCGGATATCCCGTGATCTGCGCGATCTTCCTGTTCACCGGCTCCAGCACTGTATAAAGCCTCTTATACACATCGTTGTACATATCATCGTAGATCTTCCTGCTCTGCGTGTTGGGCTCGAAGGTCCTGCCCTTTCTCACCATGGACTTAACGGCATCCTCGAATGTCTTATGCATCCCGGTAGCAACGGCAGTGTCAATGGCGGCACCGAGGGCGGAGATCTCTGAAGTCTCCATGCGTGAGACACTCAAACCGAACATATCGGCAGCGATCTGAACGGCCGAGTCGCTTTTGGAGCCGCCGCCGCCCACGCGGATCTCTTTGAACTTCACACCGATCTTGGCCTGGACCACCTCCGAGAGCCTACGAAGCTCAAAGCCGATCCCTTCGAGGATGGCACGGTAGATATGGGCGCGGGTATGCACGGCACCGAAGCCTATCATGGAGCCCTTGGCGAACTTGTTATAGACCATGGGTGACCAGTAGGGTTGAAGGACAAGGCCCATAGAGCCGGGTGGTATGGTGCGGATGACCTCGTCGAAGATCACCTCGGGCGCAACACCTCGCTTCTGAGCTTCAACGGCCTCCCTGGCCCCGAACTCCTGCTTGAACCAGGTCACCATCCAGAAGCCCCGGTGGATGAACATCTCTATGTCCCATGCATTGGGAATGGCAGCGGGCCAGGTGAAGAACCTCATGCCTTTGTCGTTGATGTATTTCCTCGTGAGCACATGCATGGCCGTGGCCGTTCCGAAGCTGATCTCGGCAATGCCGGGCTCGATGGCGCCGGCTCCTAAGAGCTCGCTTTGCTTGTCTCCGGCGCCTACCACCACGGGCAGACCCTCGGGCATTCCTGTTTCTTCCGATGCCTTCCTCGTGATCCGGCCAAGGATCTCATCGGGCCGGAAGAGCTGCACGCAGTGTCCTTTTTCAATGCCGAGCGGCGTATATGCCAGATTCAGCGAATGCCACCTGAGCTTATTGTACTCGAACGGCCAGATGCCGGTGACCATGCCCGACGAGTCATGAAACTCACCCGTGAGCTTGCGCACGAAGAAGCCCGAGGCCTGGACGAACTTGTGGGTCTTCTTGTAGATCTCGGGCTCGTTCCTGTTGATCCACAGGAAGATGGAGTGCTTCTGGGCATACTTGATGGCATCCAGCAGACCTGCCGCGCTGAAGAGCACTGTTCCCATTGCGCCAAGGGGGGGCGGGTCGGCAACGGAACGCTGGTCGAGCCAGATGATGGCGGGCCTCAGCGCATTACCGTCCTTGTCCATGGGGATCACCGTACCGCGCTGGGTGGTGATGCCCACGCCTGCGATTCCGGCCTTGTCGATGGTGATCTTTTTCATGAGGCCGTTCGTCACCGTACAAAGCTTTTCCCAGTAGTCCTCGGTGCTCTGCTCGGCCCAGCCCGGATGCAACGAGAAGTAGGGCTCGAAGGGCCTCTGCTCAATGGCGAGCTCTTTGCCCTCGATATCGAAGAGGACGGCCCTGATGCTCTGTGTGCCGGAATCGATGGCGATGATATAGCGCTTATCGGACATAGTACCTCCAGAAAAATCATGACATTCGGGCCACAGACGTTTCCGTTTGGCTCATAATCTGTTTATCATACAAACATGCATAGCAAAAGCATGGAATGGAATCGCTGCTTGAAGTCCGCCCCTCCAGGGTTCCGGCGGGTTGAGCCTCATTCCACCCACTCTATGTTTATTCACTATTTACGAGTCACTATCGACTGATCTCACATCTCTTCAATGGGCCTGATGTATTTCATGATCATACCCTGTTCGACAACCTCCATAAACTCATCACCAAGCACTGTGCTTGCAGAGACCACCTGATTCCAGAAGGCAATGCGTTCGCAATCGTGTTTCCAAAACTTTCTGAAATCTTCACGAGAGGGGATCTTGCCGCCCGGAAGCCTTTCGACAAAGGCCCTGCCCGGGCAGAGCAGCACGACATTCTCAAGATCTTTCGCATCAGGCTTTCTCCATGGGAGCATCTTGTCAAACCACCCCGGTGTGATGCGTTCCATATAGTGGGGGAAGAGTACGAGTTTCGAGCTGTTGAAGGGACTGGCGATATGGTAGTCGATAATACCTGCATCACGGTACATGCCGGGCTGGGCACCGGGGATGTCTTTAATGCCCTCCATGATCACGGGCATGGAGCCCGAGGCCATGACGGCCTGCCTCATGTTCTCATGAACAAGCTTCACCTGCCTTATAGGAAAGCCGTCCATAAAGAAATACGGCGGGATGTCCCTTCCATCATAGAAGAGCGTCCGGGAAAAGAAGGGCCTTAAGAGCCTCCTGTTCACAAGGTTCAGGATTCCCGCCATCACCATGGATAAGACCACCGTATACTTTCGTTCCACAGATCCCGGCCAGGAGCACCTGGTTGCCAAGACATTGAGCCTTGCATAGGGGTGATGGAGAACGGATTCAATGCCGGCATCATCGAGGTATGCATCGAGGATCTTCCCGATCTCTGCGCTGACCATCCGCGCCGTAGGTACGGTCGTATAGGTCTGGCGGAGGTAGGCCTTAAGAAACATCTCGTAGGCATCCATACCCTGGGCCAGGGCTGCAAACCGCCACGAACCCACTGAAGAGCCGATGAGGTGGACCGGGCTTGAACGCTTAAGGAGCCAGGATGTGAAGATCGCCCTGTCGAGCCCGCACAGCACGAGCCACTTGGGGCCGCCCGCAGCACCTGCAACCACCTCTACCATGTCGGGCCTGAGCCCTTTATCACGGATAAGCTCTATTGCCTTCGTGCCTGCATACACAGAAAGGTATTTCATGCCTTTATCACCATATCATAAGTAAGTTTGTTGTTGATCTATGTAGTCAAACTCATCTAACCTCCCTCGCCCCTTCAGGGGGAGAGGGCCGGGGTGAGGGGGTCGACAATGCTTGCTGAATCGTTATAAATACAGCCTCGGCTTCTTTCAAGACATCATTGTTCCAAAACCTCAATACTCGGTAACCTTTTGCCTCTAAATAGCGGGTTCTTTTTTCATCTCTTGTGAGAGAAAACGCATGTTGTCCACCATCCAACTCAATAATAAGTCCTCTCTCAATACAAACAAAGTCGACAATGAACGGTCCTAAAGGGTGTTGTCGCCTGAATTTACAACCGTCTACTTCTCGGTTTCTCAAGTGACGCCAGAGCAGTCTTTCTGCATCCGTCATTCCTTTTCTCAAGGCTCGTGCCCGATTAATTGACATTAACACCCCTCACCCTATCCCTCTCCCCCAAAAGGGGCGAGGGGACTTGTATTTCTCTGCCATTGAGAAACTCATAAAATCTTCTTGAACCCTGTATCAAACCTGTATCCGTGCCTGATCGAGGACTAACGGGTCTTCCTCGTCAATGATTTTAATAATGGGCGCGTTCATCCGCTCCTTCTGGGCCAGATAGAATTTCCGGTTCTTCTTGAGGGACTTGGCAAAGGCCATAACCGCAGGCATGAGCTCATCAATGGGGTACGACTTCACTACGATACGGTGTTCTTCGCACTGGCTGCCGGTGAGCCTCGTGCCCAAGTAATAGAGCTCATCGAGCTTGTAGGCGGGTATGGCCTTTTTAACCATGGCAACCATGCCCGGCCAGAAGGGGATGCCAAGGTCCACCTCGGGGAAGCAGAAGAAGCCCCTGTCGGAGCGCATGAATCGGAAGTCGAAACAGCAGGTCATGATGGCCCCGCCTGCAAATGCGTGCCCGGTGATGGCTGCAATGGTGGGCATGGGATAGAGGAGTATCCTGCGAAGGAGACGGTTAAGGGTATGGCAGAAATCTTTGATGGCAGATGTGTCCCCTGCCTGGGCAATGGGTGTGAGCCAGTCAAGATCGATCCCATTACAAAAGATCTTGTCGTGGGCGGACTTCA
>JBEKLI010000122.1:0-11777 GCA_050010275.1 Desulfomonilia bacterium
GTTCCCGGTATACGGCAGGAACCTTGCCGGTGCGTCTTCCTTCGGCAACGAGCATTTTCAGCGCATCAAGGGCGATCAACTCACCAAAGGGCTTAAGCACCTTATCGAGATAAATCTCCCTTAAGGCAGTCATTATATCGGGCATGCCCTTGCCCATAAGCTTTTCATCCAGTTCGCGGCACCTTCCATCGTGGTCGTAAACCTCCCGGAAGGAGGTAAACACATGGCATTTGAAGGCCCCAAGGTGAATCATCAGTCCGTCCCGCCAGAGGCTTCGGCTGTTACGGATGTATTCAAGGCCGGACTTGTCGTCATGGAAGATATAATACAGCGAATTGTCGTCCTTCAGGCCCAGGCCTTCACCGAGGCTCATATGGATGATGTTCCTCCTGCCGTGATTCTCCATGTTCATGCCTACCGAACGGCTGATGGTACCGGTGGCCTCAGCGTAGCGATTGTTGTAAATTACGAGCGATCTCTCATCTCCATACCTGTTGGAGTAGGCAAATATATCCTCATTCACATGTCCTTCCGGTGTGCGCACATCATACAGGACGAAGTTCTCAACGCCGCTGAAAAGGCGGCGTTTCTTCAAGAGGGGGAAAATCTCCCGTTCGTGGCGCATCACCAGATGGTGGTCGATGGACTCGTCCCAGTAGGCCCTGCGATATTCCATGCCGTATTTTTCCGAGAACCCCTCGATCTGACCATGACCGAACATGGGCAGCCCCGGCATGGTGGCCATGAGGGTTGCCACGCCGAAATACTTGTCATCCTTGCCGAATCCGTGCACGGCAGGCTCTTCGTCCGGGTTGTTCATGAAATTCACGAACCGCCTCAAGATCTCCGGATTGAAACGCAGCACGTTCTTCATGACATCGCGGTACTTGCTGTTTTCCTCTGTCTTGAGCATGTTCATGAAGGCACTGTTGTAAACGCGGTGCATGCCCAGGCTCCTGACAAAGTAGCCTTCCATGAGCCAGAATGCTTCAGCCAGGAGCAGCGTATTGGGAACTTCCTCGGCCACCCGGTCTACGAGCTCCCGCCAGAATTCAACCGGAAAGAGCCGTTCAAACTCATCAGGGGTCACGCCATGGCCTGAACGAGATGGTATGTCTCCGCCAAAGCCGGGAGGCGGATACCAGAGGCGCTGGAAGTGCCTCTTGGCGAGCGTCATGGCGGCATCGAACCGGATGATGGGAAACTTCCTGGCAATGGAAATGGTCTGGTCAATAACCGCCCGGCGTACCTCGTGTTTTAAGAAGTCGAGCTGGGCAGTGTCGTTCCAGGGCATGCTCGTACCGTCGTTGCCGTGGTAGATGTACCGGTTGTTTCCGGTGTAGCGGTCATGCCGCCTGAAGACGACTGCGGCATCCCTACGGTCCCAGTAGCCGTCCTCGATCTGAATCTCAACGCGGTCTTCACCGGACAGGTTGGCCCCGGTAAACCTATAGCCCGGGAAGGGGCTGTGGTCGAGCTGGATGAACCAGTCCGGGTGCTCTATGACCCACTTGGAATAGATACCCATATGGTTCGGCACCATGTCGGTTGCCATCCTGATACCATGACGCATTGCACGTAATTTGAGGTTGTCGAAGGCCTCGTCGCCTCCAAGCTCGTAGGCTATCGTATAATCATAAATGGAGTATGCCGATGCAGCGGCCTCAGGGTTGCCCGTCATCTGTTTGATGGTGCGCGACGACGGGCTCCGCTCCCAGATACCTATGAGCCATAGCCCGGTAAACCCCCAGCGGGCGAGGATCTCCAGCTCTTCGTCCGGGATCTGGTCGAGCCGCCAGATGTGCCTTTGATATTTGACGGAGAGCTGGTGCAGCCACACGTATACACTCTTGGCCATGAGCACGAGGCTTGCCATCCAGTCGAGGTCCGCACTGAACCGCTCGAGATCCTCCAGGTCCTTCAGGGTGAAGAAGGGAACAGGAGCGGTCCCGGGGCCAAGGAACCTGGCCTTGGTCTCTTCTTTGATGAGGTCGAGGCCGCTTAGGAGCTTGATATAGAGCTCTGCGAGGAGATACCCCCAGTTTATCCTGATGTATTCGAGCTGGTCATAGAGCGAATGGGGCGCGGCCCTCAATGGCGCGAGCAGGAGGTCGAGCAGTGTCTGACCCAGGGGGCCCAAGGGCGGCTGTGTTTTGAAAAACTCATCCAGGCAGGATATGATCTGGATATACGGAGTCTCCTCTCTGAGTTGTTTGTCGTCAAAGAGTTCTTTGTAGGGTGTCAAAGCGGGGTTCTCATTGGAGATGAAAAGCATGAGCATCTCTTCCATGGCGACGAACTTATGGGAAACCCCGTTTGAATCGGACTGGAGATACTCCTTGACCGAAAGCTTACCCAGATACACATCCCTCGGGGGGAACAGGTCGAGAAACTGCTCAAGCGTGCTGTCAATAGAAGGCAGCCTTAAGGCGGCATAGCCGTAAGCATCCTTCATGATGTTCGGATTCACCTGCCTGCGATAGACCTCGATCATGAAGTGCAGCACCTCGTCGATCAGTCCCATGGCATTGATGTCCGAGGCCCTGACCGAGAGCTCCCACCGCGCACCCGGTTCATCTTGTCGGCGAATTCCCTGGCTGCATGCGGGGATGCAAAGATCACATTACCGGTGAAAGAAAACAGTGTTTTGTCGAACTGATAGAGCTCCCGTGCTCTTTTGGAGATATGGAATTCAAACATAGATTTTAGTTTCTCACATTACATCCATCTCACTGGAAGCTGCCTGTAGGTGTCATCCGCAACGCCAATCCAAATGCCCGTACAATGGGTTGTAGCAAAATCTATGGGAAGCCCGCTCACCAGTCAAGACAAAAGCGCAGATCATAGGAAAAGATGACGGTACGTGATGGATGGTCAAAAAGGCCAACTCATGAGATTTCGGTATTTTCATGTTTTGGAAAATTCTCGCTTGAGAAGCGGCCAGTCAATGATGAAAGCCACGTCGAATGTACGAAGCAGGTTAGTGAGGTTTACAACCCATGACGAATATAACCAAGGACGCGGACCTTGAGAACAGGCGACTTTTTACTGCTCGTTTTCAGATAAATGTTGTCGATGTACCAGCCCTTCTCCTGTTTCATATTATAAATGGTCAGTCGATATTTTATGCCGTTTGGCTGATCCATTTCAGCCAGATCGAAGCGGATATTATCTCCTTTTTCCGCCTTCACTTCCAATATCCTGAAGCGGTTATCGCTCCTCGGAACTATGGTCACCGTCTGCTTGATTTTCTCACCGACATTGCCGGTCAAATTCGCTTCTGTCGGATTGATATCGGCAACTGGCTCTACTTTCCCTGAGATCACCAATTCAAAGTCAGGTTTATTTTTGTCATTTGTCCGTACAAATATGGTCTTTGTAACATGCTGCCCGCCATAGCTTCCCGTATCCAGCTTAATGGCTATTTTACCCTCCCCTCCGGGGGGGATCTGCCTTGAATAAGAGACCGTAGTGCACCCGCAGTCGGGTTTCACCTCTCTCAGGTCTAACTCTGATGTCCCTTTATTCAGCACAACAAAGTCATGCCGCACCTCTTCCCCCTCGATAACCGGCGAAAATTCATAATATTCCCCGGGGATATAGATATGTGGTGAGGCAGAGGTTCCGGTTTTGGCGTGATAAGAGCCATACCAGAACAATATGATGAAGAACAGAATCAGAAAGACAGAAAATATTTTTATTCTCATATCGTCACATGGATTCGCATTGAACCTAACGCAAGGCTGTTCTCATAAGATCCGTCTCCCTATTCATAATTCATAAAGAAATATCCGGAAACAATTGTTCGAAAGGCCTTACCTGTTGGCGGGCTAATTTCTCCCATATATGTGCGGCCTCTTGAATCGGAAGAAATTATCTTTTTCCTCTAGTTCAATGGTATTCGCCTCATCTTTAAAGTATAGCTCTCTCAACGCGTTCAATTGCTCTTCCTGCGCCGTTCCTTGGTATGTCTGCACGACCTCATCGCGCTTCTGCATATACTCCAGGCCGATCTGCCATCGCTGTTCGTTGTCTGCGTCGCGTGCCGCCATATTTTCAATCTGCTGCTCGGGGATTCCCATTTTCCTGCGGATGTTGTTAATTTCCCATTGGCGTTGCTCGGGGTTCATCTGTTTCAATACATCCTGGACGGAATCAATGCTGAAAAATATCTTGGAGAGCATATTCGGCTCGTCAAGAAGAAGTTCCTCCGGAGAACCTTTAAACGTTTCATGCAGGGAGCCCTGATACATTTCTAATTTCTCATCAAGGGTCGTATCGTTGGATTTATCTAAAACGGACAGGGTGTCTTTAAACTTTGCTTTTCTCAATTCTGATGAGAGCATATCACCTGTCCAGATTTTCTCGGCATCATCGCCGAAAAGTTCCCTTCTCTTTTTCCATAATGCGGCAGCCCTCTCCTCCTCGGTCATTTGAGAGAGCATCGTTTTATTGTCCTCGAGCCACCGGTTGTACTGATCCATCTTGTCCAGCGTTTTCATGATTTCGTCGGCATAATCCGGAAATGCACGCTTGAGGATATCATAGAAAAAGGCCTTCCCATTCACCGGGTGAGTTCCCAGGATAAAATCCCTTAAACTGATAAGGCTCGTTTGAAGGCTTTTATCCGATATCTGTTTGCCATAGTACTTCTTCAATTGGCTGACCATTTTGTCAATAGTGGAATCATTCTGGAGCAGCAGAGCAAGAGGAGACATTCCGCTCTCTTTATGGACTTTAGACTGAGCAGGCCTTTCATGGGTATTGGGTATGATGAAAAAGTAGCAGAAAACGATTGCCGATACGAATGCAACAATACCAATGGCTATCCCTGATATTTTTATTCTTCTGTCCATGGGTACTCTTATCTCCATCAAGTAGCAATCTATCAACTAAAAAAGGGCCACGGAACCTTTTCTTAAAGCTCCCGTGACCCTTGGTTATCTGTGAAGACTATGCCCTGATACTATATCTCCGCTGTTAAAGAAGAGGCTGGAGTTTTGCCCAGATCAAGGATGCGCATTTAAACGAGCCCGAATCACAGGGATGCACCCCATCGGGGAGGATATCGAAGTTGTTGATGGACGACCGCGGATCAACATATACACGGTGATTGTTTACCGCAGTCGCGTTCGTGACTTGCTTAACAATCATTGCATCCCCGTAATCGACTGCCGCGTTTAAGGTTGATACGTTCCCCAAGAGACCGTCTTTCACATGATAATATTCTAAAAAAATGATATTCTTCACGCCGTCTCTGCCCATCTGGTTCAAAAAATTCACGTGCTCCACGTATCCGTCGTCTATGTAAGCCTTACATGTCGATGAAAGTGTCTGCCCCGGGTAAGTCTTGCATTGATAAGGATCAACAAGGATGGCAGGCAATAAAACTTCATTGCCTCCTCCGTCCATGATAATCGTCTTGATATTGCTACTATCACTTCTCGCTATGGCATATTGCGTCTCAACATCGGTAGAAGTAAGCGAGCTGGAACCTTGGAAATATGCTCCCGTAACGCAATAATTGCGGAAGGTTTGCCAGGCAAATAACTGCAAATAATTATGAATCCCGCCGGACAGGGCAAAAATGGAATCCCCTATGTTAACGACATCGTTTTTTGTGGCAATCCGTATCCACGGTGCGGAGACAAGATTGCCAAGAACACAAGCTGACCCCATTGTCTCGATCCTTTCTCCTTTAGGTATAAATATGCTATCTTAATTATTTATATAGTAAGCATTTGCGTATAGTCAATAGTTTTCTCTTACAGGATCTGCATCTACCATTGTTCACCTTCACGCGCTACTGATCATGAATGCGGGTAAAGAGCGCTTTCTCCACCTTTTCCATGATCCTCTGAAACGCCATGCCGGCAACACAGCTCATGTCATAGAGCATGAAGGGTTTGCCGTCGTCGGTATCTTTCACCACAATAGGGTCGATTGGTATGGCACCGAGGAAAGGAACACCCAGCTCATGGGCCGCCCGCTCACCGCCCCCGGCCTTGAACAGGTCTATTGCATGGCCGCAATGGGGGCAGGAAAAGGTGCTCATGTTCTCAATGATGCCGAGCATCGTAAGTTTCAATGCCCGTGCAAACTCCACGCTCTTGCGCGAGTCCAGCAGTGCCACATCCTGGGGTGTGGTCACGATCACGGCATAAGGGATGTGTTCCGCATGGGCCTGGGAAATGATCTGTGCAATGGAAAGGGGCTCATCGCCGGTGCCCGGAGGGAGGTCCACGATGAGAAAATCCAGTTCGCCCCAGTTTACATCCTTGAGAAAATGCCTCATGATGGAATGCTTCATGGGACCACGCCAGATAATAGGCTGGTCCTGGTTCTCCAGCAGGTTCCCCACGGAGACCACCTTGAGATTTTTATATGCCTCCACAGGCAGCATGTCCCCGTCTTTATCCCCCGTTAGGTGTTGGTTCTCCACACCCAGGATCTTGGGGATGTTGGGACCGTGGATGTCACCGTCGAGGATTCCTACGGCATATCCCTTTCGTGCCAGGCCGGCTGCCAGATTCGCGGCCACGGTGGATTTGCCCACACCGCCCTTGCCGCTCATGACCATGATGGTATTTTTGATGCGGGAGATCCTCTGCCGAAGCTTCTCCTTCGAATCATCCTTTTTTTTGGATGAAGGCTTGTCCTTTATCTGGATCATATCCTGCCCTGTTGCATGATTGTTCCACGATAGTGCTTAGCATAAAATCGCTGTTTGCTCAAGGACTCCGGGCAATTGGGCATTATCATAAAGGGATGCGTGGACTTTAAACATTTCTTAAAACTTTTAAACCTGAAACTTCATTTTACTCCAGTGATCCTCACTACCCTTGCCTCGGGCCGAATCCTGCCCAGGGCGGCATAGGCATAATCCCTCACATACCAGGACGGGTCGTTCCTTACGGTCTTGTCCAGGAGGCTTATTGCCCGATCGGATCCCATCCTGCCGAGGGCCCGGCATGCCTTGGTCCGCACATTCATCTGGGGGTCTTTCAGTCGGGCCTCAATGTCGGGAAGGAAAGAAGGGTCTCTGCGCTCACCCGCCTCGATCACGGCATTCAACCGTACCCGCGCACTCGGATCGCTCATGAGCCGCACAAGGCCCTCCGGTGCCAAGGCCCCGGGATAAACGGACAGAGCTATATACCGCATCCGCTCTATTGGGGATGATGCATAGTCAAATATCTTCTCGGGATGTGCCTTGAGTTGCGCCATGAGATATGCCCCATGGAACAAGGGCGCAAAGATCGACAGGTAGGCAATGACAACCACCATGGCAGCGATTCTGCTCCGGGTATACATATGCGCAAGGCCAAGGGCCGACCATGACAGCAGGAGTAGGGTAATGGCAATGAGGGGCCCGGAAAAAAGGAAGAAGCCAATGGCGCCACGCATGTCTTTGTTCGGGTCGATTGCCTTGCCGTACTTCTCAATGATCCTGTCCTCATCATTTGCTCCCAGACCATCATCCGGCAGCCTGACAGCCCTGCAGTCCAAAACGCCCCTGCTTGCCGCAAAGGTCGCCCCGGCAACCGAGCAGGGGGCTTTTGCCTGAATCCATAGGGTTCCGTGGGGCATATATCCGACACTGCTGAAATCGTCGGATATGGCGATTACGTTTTGAGCTCTGGCGGAAACGGGCTTGATCACATCGGCTGCCAGAAGCGTGTGTTCATAGTAGAAGTCGCTCAAGGTCCGGGTTATCGGCATGGAGAGCATGGAGTCACGTATCGACAGGAAAGATGTGCCGGTTCCCACGAGGATGGGCAGCGGGACAACGATGATTCCGAAAAATACCGCCCAGGTCTTCAGGCTCACGATACGGCGGCCCGTTTTCCTGACAATGAGCAGCCATGGCAGGGTGAAGACAATGGGGCCGAGGAGACCGAAACAGATGGATGCCAAAGGGAGCTCAAGGCTGAAACAGAAGTATGTGCACATAAGGACTGCCGCTGCAAAAACCAAGAGATCGTTGCGTGTGAAACGGCCTGTGATCCATGCGGGGAGAGTAAGAACCATGCATATGAAAGCATTCAGGACACCCAGCGTCAGACCGAAAAACAATGCACTTCCGAGCTGATGCGTCAGCAGCTTAAGATGAACATCATCCGGCCCGATGAGCGGTGTCATACCGAACCGGGCCAAAAGGCCCATCTCGGCGGCTATCTGCCGTGCATGCATCCTGACAAGGATAAGTCCGAATGCGGTATAGAAGAGAATGCAGGCAACACTGCCCCAGAAAGACGCCGTGTACCACCTGCCGACATATCGGGATGCCCCTGCCTGACGCAAGGGGAGAAAGATCACGGGGGAAAGATTTATTTTACGGCTGATCGAGGGCTCGGAACCATGTATGAGCTCCTCCATCGCCGCGTCCACCTCACGATCAGCCTACGGATGCGACTTTGATTTTCTTATAGGCGCTCAGGAGACCGGATATCTCTTCAAGGGACTTAACGCTTTTCCTTCCCCTGACGGCCTCGACATCGGACCGTGAGGTCCATACATTTTTAAAATTCTTCGAGAGCTTGGTGAACGCTATGAAATTCGCGACGGCATCATCGCAGACATGGGTAAACCGGCGCTTGTCATGGCTTGCGATGTCCCTGATCTTCTCCACCAGATTCTTATCCAGACGCATGACATAGCGTATCCGCTTTTCGGATGTATCGTTCCTTGGGCCCACGTATCTCTTCTTTTGGCGAAGAGGTATTCCCCCGCTCAGCTCACTCTCCTTCTTGAAGATATAAGCATCCATGGCGGCACCCACGAAATCTACCATGGCGATGTTCAGCATCCGGGAGATAACCCTGAGCTCACTCAAGTTTATCGGTCTAAAGTACATCATAAAACGTGAAGACACCTTATCCTCTTTTGCGCGA
Source organism: Desulfomonilia bacterium (assembly GCA_050010275.1). Lineage (GTDB taxonomy): Bacteria > Desulfobacterota > Desulfomonilia > UBA1062 > UBA1062 > MWEI01. The sequence goes on from JBEKLI010000122.1 coordinate 8,895, forward strand.
ATCACAGATGCACCTCCTAGTTCTTTCTGGTCAAAAAATCTTCTTTTGAAACAATATCAGGCTCAATGCCCTTGCCATGTTCATGAGATAATCCGTTCATATTCTTATACGTCAGACTTCCATGATCTCTTTTTCTTTTGCTGCAAGCAGATCATCGATCTGTTTAATGTAATTGTCGGTAAGGTCCTGCACCCTATCCTGCGCCGACTTGAGATCGTCTTTGTTGATCTCCTTCTCCTTCTCAAGGTCTTTCAAGAGGGCATTGGCATCGCGGCGATGGTTGCGGATCTCTACGCGGAATTCCTCGGCCGTCTTCTTAATCATCTTCACGAGATCCCTTCTTCTCTCTTCGTTCAGCGGGGGGATGGGGACGCGGATGATCCTGCCGTCGTTGTTCGGCGTAAGGCCGAGCTCGGATTTCAGGATTGCCTTCTCGATGAGTGCCAGTGCACCTTTATCCCAAGGCTGTATGGTTATAAGCCTCGCCTCCGGTACCGCCAGAGTTGCAAGCTGATTCATAGGCGTGGGTGTGCCATAATAATCCACCATGATGCCGTCTAAGATGCCGATGGATGCCCGGCCTGTTCGAACTTTCTGAAGAGATCCTTTCATGGAATCTATGGTCTTGATCATGCCGTGCTTCATATCATTAAAGATCTCATCAACCATTAATTATCCCTCCTCGATCTGACGACTGATCCGATCTCCTCTCCTTCCAGGAGTCTTGCCAAGCTGTTCGGTTCGAAAATATTGATCACCCTCACCTCAAGGTTATGTTCACGGCACAACGATATGGCCGCCGCATCCATGACACCGAGATTCAAGGTGAGAACCGTATCAAAGTCCAGCTCCGGGAAAAATAATGCATCCCCATGCCTCATAGGGTCTTTATCATAAATGCCGTTTACTTTGGTAGCCTTGATAAGGACATCCGCCCTGATCTCCAAGGCCCTCAGCGCCGCCGTGGTATCGGTAGTAAAGAAAGGACTGCCGGTTCCACCTGCAAAGACCACCACCCTTCCCTTTTCCAGATGGCGGATCGCACGCTCGCTTGCTATGGGCTCGGCCATGGATGCAATGGGTATGGCGCTCATGACCCTGCACTCGACCCCCTGGCTTTCAAGTGCACCTTTAAATGCCAGGGCGTTGATCACGGTAGCAAGCATGCCCATATAGTCCGCGCTGACCCTGTCGAAAACGGATGCGGCGCTTATACCCCTGAAGATGTTGCCGCCTCCGATCACAAGGCCTACCTGGGCCCCGGAATCGAGGGCGGCCTTGACCGGGGCGACAAAGCTCATCAACGTTGCTTCGTCAATACCGAAACCCTTGCCGCCTGCGAGGGCCTCTCCGCTTACCTTGAGGAGTATGCGTCTATAATGCAAGGGAATCCTCTCAGATCTCTTCACCCACCTGATACCGGGCGAACCTTCTGACGAGGCACTTCTCGCCGGTCTTGGCCATCAGCTCTTCCAAGAGCTGCTTGATGGTCTTGTCCTGGTCCTTCACAAAGGGCTGGTCCATGAGGCAGCGCTCGGAGTAAAACTTGGTGAGCTTCCCCTCAACGATCTTCTCGATCACCTTCTCGGGCTTGCCCGTCTTCAGTGCCTGCTCCTTGAGAATTTCCTTTTCCTTATCCAGCACGTTTTGAGGCACCTCGTCCCTGGTGACCCAATCGGGACTTGCGGCAGCGACCTGCATGGAAACGTCTTTGACGAAGTTGTTGAAGTCATCAGACTTCGCCACAAAGTCACTCTCGCAGTTCACCTCTACAAGCACGCCGATCTTGCCGCCCATATGGATGTAGGCGGTTACCGTACCCTGGCTGGCCTGCCTTCCGGAGCGCTTATTTGCAACGTCGATGCCTTTCTTTCTGAGAATTTCCACTGCCTTTTCGAATTCCCCGTTCGTCTCTTCAAGGGCCTTCTTGCAGTCCATCATACCGACGCCGGTCTTGTCTCTGAGTTTTTTAACAACTTCCGATGTTATCTGCACTGTATACCTCCAAGCGCGTTGCTATGCGATTTCTTCCCCGTTGGTATCATCCCCTGCGGTTGCAGCCGCTGCAGCACCTTTGCCCTTGGCCGGTTTGCTGTCCTTAACGATGATCTCGATTTCTCCCTCAAGCCCCTTGCCCATGGTCTCGGAAGCCGCGGCCTTCTGTTTGGCCTGGACCTTCTCCTCGGTCGTCTCTTCCTTTACCTCGGTGGCCAGTTTTTCCTGCCAGATCTGCATACCCTGGTCCACCGCATCCGCTATCTTTGAGGTGAACAGCCTGATGGCCCGGATGGCGTCATCGTTGCCGGGAATGACATAATCGATGAGCGTGGGGTCGCAGTTGGTATCTACGATGGCGACAATGGGTATCTTAAGTTTCTTTGCCTCCCGAACCGCGATATATTCGCGGGAGGGGTCTACGATGTAGAGGACATTGGGAAGACCGCCCAGGTCCTTGATCCCGTGAAGAGAGCGCTCAAGCTTCATCTTATGGCGCTTCATGCTGATCTGTTCCTTCTTGGGATAGTTCTCAATGGAACTGTTGTCGATGATGGACTCAAGCCACTTAAGCTTGTCCACGCTCTTACGGATGGTGGAAAAATTCGTGAGCGTGCCGCCGAGCCAGCGGTAGTTCACATAGAAGGCCCCTACCCTTTGTGCCTCTTCTTCTATGGCATCCTGGGCCTGTTTCTTGGTACCTACAAACAGGATCTTTCCGCCGTTTGCGGTTGTTTCACGAATGACATCACATGCCTTTTCAAAGAGCTTCTCGGTCTTCTGAAGATCGATGATATGGATGCCGTTCCGGGAACCGAAGATGTAGGGTTTCATCTTGGGATTCCACCTGGGTGTCTGGTGGCCGAAATGGACCCCGGCCTCGAGCAA